>JAOPUS010000200.1 GCA_025963345.1 Blastococcus sp.
GACCGTGGTCCTGACCGCGGGGCGCCAGACGGCGGCGGAGCTGACCCGGGCGCTGCTCGGGGATGCCTCGCCCGAGATCCTCGACCACGAGGACGTCGCTGACGCGTTCGGCGAGATCGCCAACGTGGTCGGGGGCAACGTGAAGGCGGCCCTGCCCGGCCCGTCCGGCCTCAGCCTGCCGGAGGTCGGCGACGCGCCGGCCGTGCGCAACCCGGCGGACCTGTGCCGCGTTGACGTTCTGTGGCGCGGCGAGCCGCTCTCGATCTCGGTGCAGGGTGCCCTGCCGGCCCTGCCCACCCTCTCCTAGCCCCTGATCCGCGCAACAAGAACGGAGTGTCCTTGTGAAGATCCTCGTCGCCGACGACAGCCGCGTGATGCGGCAGATCGTCATCCGTACCCTGCGTCAGGCCGGTTACGACGACCACGAGATCGTCGAGGCCGAGGACGGCGCGGACGCGCTGGCCAAGGTGTCGTCGGAGTCGCCCGACCTGGTCCTGTCGGACTGGAACATGCCGAACATGAGCGGCATCGAGTGCCTCCAGGCGCTGCGCTCGTCGGGCTCGGCCGTGCCGTTCGGTTTCGTCACCTCGGAGGGTTCGCCGGAGATGCGGGAGAAGGCGGCCAACGCCGGCGCCCTGTTCCTCATCGCCAAGCCGTTCACCGAGGACACGTTCAAGGAGCACCTGGACGGGGTCATCTCATGACCACCGTCCTGCTGCCCGCCGCCAAGGACGTCCGCGACATGCTCGCGGGTCTCGTCGGCCGGAACGTCACCGTCTCCCCCGGCGCCCCGGTCACCCCGGAGCCGGAACGGCCCGTCGCCGTCGCCGTCTACGTGGCCCCGGACATGTCGGTCAACGCGCTCTGCCTCATGGACCTGGGTGCGTCGGCCTACACGGGCGGTGCGCTGGCGCTGCTGCCCCCTGGCGGCTGCCAGGACGCGGTCGAGGAGGACGGCGAGCTGAGCACGATGCTCGTCGAGGCGCTCCACGAGGTCGTCAACGTGCTCTCGGCGCTGTTCAACACCCCGGGCGCACCGCACTCGAAGCTGCACAGGCTGTACGCGCCCGGCGAAGAGGTCGCCGCGGACCTGGCGGGGATGCTCGCCGGCTTCAACCGCATCGACCTCGACGTCGAGGTGCAGGGCTACGGAAAGGGATCGCTCTCTCTCGTCCTGCCGTAACTCGGTGACACTGCGGTCCTCCGGACCGCACCGCGGCCAGGAGCGCGTTCCCCTCCTGCGCTGAGCACCACCGTCGCTTCTCGCGGAGACCCCTCGGACCCCCGCTCGGCGCGACACCCGGTGGCCTTTCACAACCAGAGACGCCCCGGGGCGGCGCCGGAACTTCCGTTCCCGCCGCCCCGGGCGCACTGCTCTGTGGGTCGCGGCGAGTGGGCCCCAGAGGGGTCTGCGAGGCCGTGACGGATCCGGCTCCACTCAGGCCAGGGCCGGCTCGCAGTCGGCCGTCGTCGGCAGGCAGGCCCAGACGTGCTTGTGGCCGCCGTCGACGTACCACCCGTGCGCGACGGCGAGCCGCGCGACCAGGTGCAGGCCCATCCCGCCCTGTGCGGGATCGCGGTCGACGGCCGGGGCGGGCATCGTCTCCGCCGCCCGGTCGCTGACGTCGAGCAGCCAGCCGCCGCTGCCGGCGACGACGGTCGCGACGACCGGGTGCTTCCCGTGCCGCAGCGCGTTAGACGCCAGCTCGTCGAACGCCAGGACCAGGCTTTCGCCGGCGTCGTTCTGCGCGTCCCCCGGGAAGCCCACCCCGCCCAGCCGGGTGCGGAGCCCGGCGCGGGCGGCGGGCAGTTCGGCCACCGTGCCGAGATCCCAGCGCCACACCTCGCCCCGGCCGTCCGGCAACGGGCGCAGTGGCCACGCGAGCCGCCCCATCGTGTCGCCCCCCGATCGCCGGTATCAAGCCACACCGGGGTTGCCCACTCGGTCCGCCGGTCAACCGTGACGCACGCCCCTTCCTGAACGCTCCAGGTCACGAGGGCGGGAAGTCGAGAGTCGGACGGCGACGATCGCCACGTCGTCCTGGGGTGTGCCCTGCAGCATCTCTTCCAGGAGCGCGTCGCAGAACTCCTCCAGCGGCGTGCCCACCAGCGTGGCGAGCTGGTCGACGAGGCGGCTCATCCCCTCGTCGAGGGTGCTCCCGCGCCGCTCGATCAGGCCGTCGGTGTACAGCAGCACCGTGGCCCCCGGCACGAGGTCGAGGGCGGACTCCGGGCGCTCGGCCGTGCAGTCCACTCCCAGCATCAGGTCGCCGATCCGGCCGCCGAGGACGGTGGCGGTGCCGTCGGGGGCGACCACGATCGGCGGCGGGTGGCCGGCGTTGGCCCAGCGGAGCCGGCTCGCCCCGTCGCCCTCACCGGAGGGCTCGATCCGGGCGACCGCCGCGGTCGCGAGGGTGTCGGTGTGCATGTCCGCGATCGCCTCGTCCAGGCCGCGGAGCACCTCGGCCGGGCCGGCCCCGCTGTAGTGGGCGATCCCCCGCAGCAGCGCCCGCAGCTGGCCCATCGACGCAGCGGCCGCGGTGTCGTGGCCCACGACGTCGCCGATCACGAGGACCGGCGTCCCGTCGCGCTGCGGGAACGCGTCGTACCAGTCGCCGCCCACGCGGGCGGCCTCCGCGGCGGGGACGTACCGCACCACGATCTCCGCATCCCCCATCGCCGGCGGATCGGTCAGCAGGCTGCGCTGGAGGGCCTCGGCCAGCTGTGCCTGCTCGCTCTGCCGGTGCACCCGGGCGACGGCCCGGCCGGCCTCGGCTGCGACCTGGCGGGCGGTCTCCAGGTCCTCCTCGTCGAGTGTGCGCCCGGCGTCGAGATACAGGGTGAGGACGCCGACGGTGCGGTCCTCCGCGGTCAGCGGCAGCACCACTGCCGTCTCCGGGTGCAGGGCGGCGAGCAGGTCACGCGACGGGCCGGGCCGCATGAGGCGCAGGACGGCGTCGACCGGCTCGGTCGCCGGTGTCCCGGTCCGCAGCGCCTGGGCGACGGGGGAGGTGCCGGGCAGGGAGTCCAAGCGGACGACGGTGTACCGCTGCATGAGCGGGCGGCGGTCCGGGTCGGCGTGCCAGGAGCCGACGTCGCGGGCGCGGCCCTTACGGTCGACCACGGTGACGATGCAGCCGTCGGTCAGGACGGGCACGACCAGCTGGGCCAGCCGGCCGAGGGCCGACTCGGTGTCGAGCTCCCCGGTCAGTTCGGCGCTCACCCGGGCCAGCAGTGACGTCCGCGCGGTGGCGCGGCGTGCGGACGCCTCGGCGTCGCGCCGGTCGGTGGCGTCGAGCACGTAGACGGCCAGACCGTCCGGCCCTGGCCACACCCGCACCTCGGCCCAGCCCTCCCGGGCACCGTGCGGGGCCGTCTCGAAGGTCACCGGACGGCCCGTGGCGACGGCGGCCCGATAGGTCTCCTCGATGTAGCTGCCGGAGATGTGGGGGAAGGCATCCCACAGCGATTCGCCGATGACCTCGCCCCGTGGGCGGTTCATCAACCGTTCGGCCTCGGCGTTGACGTAGCGGAACCGCCACTGGGTGTCCAGGAAGCAGAAGGCCGCGGGCATCGTCTCGAGGAACCGCACCAGGTCGGCGCCGTGGCGCTCGCCGCGCGGGACGGGGAAGCCGCCGAGCCGCCAGTCGCTCTCGCCCACTGCGGTGCCCCCACGTCCGGCCGCCTTCGTTGGTGGCCCCGCTGCTGGAGCGTCCGGGCCGACCGGCACGGTAACCGGGCGGACAAGGACACGGCGATTGTGTCGATCACATCGGCCGCTGCCAAGGAGGCGCGGAGCGGCGGCGCCGACAGTCGCCATCTCCGCGAACGGGTGACCTTGCGCTCACGATCGGGCGAGCCTCCGGTGGGGGGCCGGCGATGGGGCAGAGTGATCGACATGACCGGGGACGACGCGGCTCCGCTGCCCGCCGACCTGCTGCTGCAGGCCGTCGAGGGCATGGAGCGGCCACTGTTCGTCCTGGACGAGCGGTGGCGCTTTCGCTACATCAACCCCGCGGGTGCGCGGGTGATCAACCGCTCCGTCGTGAGCACGGTCGGCCGGGACATCTGGGTGGAATTCCCGGAGGCGCTGGGCGGTCCGTTCGAGGAGCTGTACCGGCGGGTGCGGGCGAACGGGGGATCGGGCAGCGCCGAGGACTGGTTCGAGCCCCTCGGCAGGTGGTTCCGGGCCGACGCCTTCTTGACCGACGCCGGTCTGGTGGTCACCTACGACGACGTCACCGAGCAACGCCGGACGGAGACGGAGCGGGCCGCGGCGGTGGCCGCCCGTGAGGAGGCGGCCGCCGAGGCCGCCCGGGCTGCGGCCGACGCGGAGCTGGCCGGGCGGCACCTGATGCTGCTCGGCGACATCAACCTGGCGATGACCTCGACGATCGACACCGACGAGGCGGTCGAGCGATTCGCCCACCTCGTCGTCCCCCTGCTCGCCGACTGGTGCCTGGTCAGCGTGTTCGACCCCGACGGGACCCGCCGGGACGTCGGCCGGGCGCACCGCGACCCCGCGATGACGGCGGCCATGAACCGTTACGCCGACCTCCGGGTAACGAGCAACCTGTCAACGGCGCCGGTGCCCCAGCTGCGGCGCAGCCAGCACCCGGTGATCATCGGGGACTTCACGCCGGCCCACGCCCAGGCGATGGTCGCCAGCCCCGAGGCGCGCACAGCCCTCGCTGTGCTGCAGCCCAGTGCCGTCGCGGCGTTCCCGCTGATCGCCCGCGGTGAGGTGTTCGGCGCGCTCACCCTGGTCAACGGGCCCGAGCGAGGTCCGCACACGGTCTCCGAGCTCCGGACGGCGGAGATCGCCTCCCGCCGGGCGGCCCTGGCGCTGGACAACGCCCGGCTCGCCACGGCCAACCAGCAGGTGGCCGAGCGGCTGCAGCTGAGCCTGCTCTCCGCACCCGTGCAGCCCGACCAGCTGGAGCTCGCCGTCCGCTACCGGCCGGCCACCCAAGGGGTGTCGATCGGTGGGGACTGGTACGACGCCTTCCTTCAGCCCGACGGCGACACCGTGCTCGTCATCGGCGACGTGATGGGCCACGACATCGAGGCCGCCGCGGCCATGGGCCAGGTCAAGACGCTGGTGCGGGGGATCGCCTTCGACCGGCTGGAGGAGCCGGCCGAGGTGCTGCGCCGGGTCGACCATGCGCTGGTCGGACTGGCCGTGCCCGCGATGGCGACCGCCCTGGTCTGCCGGGTGGAGCAGGACCCGGCCGACCGCGCCCACGGTCTGCGGCGGCTCCGCTGGGCCTCCGCCGGCCACCCCGAGCCGATGCTCCTGCTGGCCGACGGCTCCGTGGTGGATCTCTCCGCGCCGATCGGCCCGCCGCTGGGCATCGGCTGGCTCGGCCACCGGGCCGACGGCGTGGGCACGCTGCCCGAGGACAGCACTCTGCTGCTGTTCACCGACGGGCTGTTCGAGCGGCGCGGCGTACCACTGGACGACGGCCGCGAGCAGGTCCGCGAGGTCCTGCGTCGCTCGGCCGACCTCCCGCTGGATGCCCTCTGCGACCGGTTGCTCGCCGAGATGCTCGGGGAGGGTGTCGAGGACGACGTGGCGGTGCTCGCCGTCCGGGCACACCCGGTGCACGCGGAGCGCCCGCTCGCGGCCGGGCCGGAGATGCTGCCGCCCGCAGTCCCCCGCCCCGTCTGAGGTCAGGCTTTCCCGTCGGGGCTCAGGCGAGGCTGATGGCGAAGGCGGTCAGGAAGCCGACCGTCGTGATCAGCCCGGTCCAGGCGTGGGTGTTCTCGAACGCCTCCGGGATCATGGTGTCGGCGATCATCGTGAGGATCGCGCCGGCGGCCACTGCCGTGATCACCGCCTCGACCTCCGGAGCCGCGCCGCCGAGGAGGACGTAGCCGAGCAGCGCGGCCAGCCCGCTGGCAAGGGCGATCCCGCCCCAGACGCCGAAGACGTACCGGGCGGAGCGTCCGCTCCGCTTCATGCCGGCGGCGCTCGAGAGCCCTTCGGGGACGTTGGAGATGAACACGGCGGCCAGCACCGACAGGCTCACCGAGCCACCGCCCAGCAGGCCGACGCCCAGCACCACGGACTCGGGGATGCCGTCCAGCAGTGCCCCGATCGCGATGGCGGCGCCGCTGCCCTCCTGCTCGGACTCCGACGGCTGCTGGTCCCCCGACCGCTTCCGGTGCCGGGCGCCGCGGCGGGCGAGCACCAGGTTCGCGGCCAGGTAGACGAGGGCGCCGCCGAGGAAACCGAACGCGGTGGCGGCCAGGCCACCGGTCTGCGCGGCCTCCTCCATCAGGTCGAAGGCGACGGCGGAGATGAGGACGCCGGAGCCGAAGGCCATCACCGACGCGACGACCCTGGGCGGGACAGGGGTCAGCCAGGCGATCAGGGCGCCGATGACGAGCGCACCGCCACCGAGCAGCCCCCAGAGCCCTGCCTCGAGCCAGGTCGGCAAGGGCGCTCCTCCCTCAGTCGGGGTGGCGCAGCAGGTACCGGCCGAAATGCGGGACGGTGAAGGCGATCGAGCCGCGCTCGGCCGAGTACACCAGGCCCTTCTTGATCAGCGAGTCCCGGGCGGGGGAGAGCGACGCGGGCTTGCGGCCCAGGGAGACGGCCACCTCCGACGTGGCGACGGCGGCGCCGGTGGGTCCGCCGAGATCGGCCATCGCGTGCATGTACTCACGCTCGGCCGGGGTGGCGCGGTCGTAGCGGGAGCCGAAGAACCCGACAGCGAGTTCGGCCTCGGCGACGGGGGCGGCCATCGCGACGTCGTCGGCGGTGATGGGGGAGGAGGCCGCGAGGTCCCAGGTGACCTTGCCGTAGGCCTGCACGAAGTAGGGGTAGCCGTCGGCCGCCGCGTACAGGGCGTCCAGCGCGGCCGGATCGAAGGCGACGTCCTCGCGGGCGGCGGGAGCGAGCAGCGCGTGGTCGGCGGCCTCGCGGTCGAGGCGGTCGATCCGCAGGTAACGGAAGAGCCGCTCGGAGTAGCTCTTGGAGGCGCTGAGCCCCGCGGGCAGGTGGGGGAGTCCCGCGCCGACGACGATCAGCGGCGCACCCTGCTGCGAGAGCTCGTGGCAGGCGGCGCAGATGGCCGACACGTCGTCGGGCTGCACGTCCTGCATCTCGTCGATGAACAGTGCGATGCCGCTGCCGATGTCGGCGGCCACGCCCGCGGCGTCGCTGAGCAGTTCGACGAGGTCGATCTCCATGTCGCCGGAGTCGGCCCGGCCGGTCGCAGCCGGGACATCGATGCCCGGCTGCCAGCGGTCGCGGACCTTGGCGTCGGCCGGCTGGACCCGCTGGGCGAAGGCCTTGACGACGCCGAGGACCTCGTCCATCGACTCCTGGTCCTGATGGCGGGGGCCCAGCTCGCGAAGCGCCATGTGCAGCGCCGAGGAGACCGGGCGTCGCAGCGACTGCTCCGGCCGCGCCTCGATCTTGCCGGTGCCCCAACCGCGGGAGATCGCCGCCGAGCGGAGCTGGTTGAGCAGCACCGTCTTCCCGACGCCGCGCAGGCCGGTGAGCACCAGGGACCGTTCCGGCCGGCCGTGCGCGATCCGCTCGAGGACCACGTCGAACGCCGACAGCTCGGCGTCCCGGCCGGCCAGCTCGGGGGGGCGCTGCCCCGCGCCCGGGGCGTACGGGTTCCGCACGGGATCCATGTCGAGCACCGTATGGGCTTGTCTAGTCGCCACCGTAGAGATCGGTAGAACGACCTAGCGCGTGTCGCGGGCCTGCGCCGTCCGCCGAGTGTGTGCGCCCACGCCCAGTACGCGCCTCTGG
>JAOPUS010000269.1 GCA_025963345.1 Blastococcus sp.
GCAGCCAGGCCTCGCCGCATGCAGATCTGTCAGGCCGACGCGTCCTCCGGGGTGGCGGCAGCCTCCGTAGCAGCGGCCTCCGTACCAGCGGCATCGGTGGCTGCCGCCGAAGGGGCGAAGGCGGCGAGGGCACCGAGGCTGTCAGCGGTCACCTGCGCGGCAATGAGGTTCGCCTCGGCGATCTGCCGGTAGACCTCTTCGCGGTGGATCGCGACCTCGCGGGGGGCCTTGAAACCGAGGCGGACGGTGCCGCCCCGGACCTCGACGACGTGCACCTCGATGTCGTCACCGATGCGGATCGTCTCGCCGACGCTGCGGGTGAGTGTGAGCACGGGTACCCCTCCATGGGTGTCTGTGTGGCTGGCCGTCCTTGGCGATGCCCGTCGGACGGGCTGTTCAACTGTGCGAGCAGTCGCGTCACGATGACACGGCCGCCAGAAGTCGTTATCGGCGCCACCTGGTCATCGGCGCAAGGGCCGCCTGATGGGGTGCACGCCGTCGGTGAGGACGAGCTGACGGGCCCGGCGGGTGCCCGGGTTCACCACCAGGGGCGCGCGGAGGTTCGCCGTCGCCGCGGCAACGTCCCCGTCGGGCACGGTCACCAGGCAGTACAGGGACGCGTCGGCCGCGTCCTCCAGGCCCAGCTCGATGCAGGCGACGCCGGGGAGGACCGGCGCATAGTCGGGGAAGAACGACGCAGCGGGGACGGCGAGGAACCGGGGCCCGTCCGGCGCGACCGACTGCAGCCAGAACAGGAGCCCGGCGCCGTCGGCGGGCACCAGGACGTACTCGCGGTGTCCGGGAAAACCCGGGAGCGGCTCGGCGAGCGCCAGGACCTGCACAGGGGGCCGTGCAGGCGCGGCGACCGGAGGCGCCGGCAGGGTCGCGACCGCTGACGGTGTCATGCGTGCAGCCTCCTCGGCCGGTGGGGCGCGGAATCTGGGCGGCGGGACATCAGCGCAGGTAGTCCATCAGCGTCGGGGAGATCGCCTTGGCCGTCGCGGCGAGGGCGGCCTCGTAGCCGGTCTGCTGCATCTGCAGCCGCATGATCGTGTTGGGCAGATCGATGTTCTCGGTCTCGGCCAGCTTCGAGCCCAACGTGAGGCTGCGGTCGGCGTTGATCTTCTGCGACAGCTCGATCCGGGCCCCGCGGGCACCGACGTCGGCCACCGCACTCAGCATGCCGTTCATGCGAGCGTCGAGGTCCGCCAGGTCGACCGTCAGGCCGGCCGGGTTCGACACGAGGTCTTTCGCGATGCGGTCCACGACGGCGAACAGGTCGTTGCCCGCGGGGCCGAAGGCCTCCGGCCCGGTGAGGTCGACCCGGACCTGCTCGGTGTCGGACACCTGACGCATGACCGGCGAACCGGAGACGCCGAGCCAGGAGCCGCTGGTCGAGTCGTACGCCTTGCTGCCCGCAGTGACGCCGCCGAAGATGGGCCGCCCGTTGACCGAGCCGTTGGCCAGGGCAAGCAGCCCTTCGCGCAGCGACGCAGCCTCCGTCGCCAGGGCCTGGCGGCTGGCATCGGAGCTCGATCCCGTGCTGGCACCCTGGACGGTGATATCGCGAACCCTTCGGACGGTCGCGAGCATCTCCTGCAGCGCGGAGTCGGTCTGATCGAGCCAGCCCCTGGCGTCGGTGATGTTGCGCGACTGCTGCTCGACGGCAGCCTGCTCCGCACGAACCTGCATCGCCGTGTTGGTCCCGGTCGGCGAGTCCGACGGTTTGCTGATGAGCCGGCCCGAGGTGAGCTGCTGCTGCAGCCTGCTGACCGCGTCGAGGTTGCGGTTGAGCCCCTGGAGGCTGGTGAGCGTGACGGCACGCTGGGTGATGCGCACTCAGATCACCGGCCCACTTGGCCGGTGCGGTTGATCAACTGGTCCAGCATCTCGTCGATGGCGGTGACCAGCCGACCCGCCGCGTTGTAGGCGTGCTGGAAGGACAGCATGTTGGTCATCTCCTCGTCGATGTTGACGCCCGCTACCGAGTCACGTGCGGCGTCCACCTGGGTGCTGATCACCGACTGGATTCCCAGGTTGCGCGACGCGACCGCCGACTGGACACCCAGCTCCACGATCATCTTGCGGTAGTCGGCGTCGGTACCCGTGGTGCTGGTGCCGAGCGCGGCAAGTTTCTGGGCGTTGCCGTTGTCGAGCACGCCGCCCCCCACGGCGGACGCGGCGATGTCGCCGGGCTGGCTGATGGTGACTGTCAGCGAGGCAGCGGTGATCGCCCCACCGGAGGAACCGAGCAGCGGACCGCCCGGGTTACCCGCGCGGTCGAAGCCCGCGGCGTGCGCGGCGTTGAGGCTGCTGGCCAGGTCGGCGGCCAGGTCATCGAGCGCCTTGCGGTACGTGGGCAGGATCGCGTTCAGGGAGTTGAGCTGCCCCTCCGCCGTACCACCGGCCTGTACGGGATAGCCGCCGGCCGCCGTCACGATCTTCGGCGGATCGGTGCTCACCAGATCGGGGTCCAGCGTGCCGGCCACCGCGAAGGAGGTCGCCGTCGACCCCGAGACCAGGGTCATGCCACCGACGACGACGTCGACTGCGCCGAAATTTCCCGGACGCACGATGGCGCCGACCTGGTCGGCAAGCTTCATGACGAGCAGGTCCCGCCGGTCGCTCAGGTCGTTGGCGGTCTGCCCGCTCTGGTTGGCACGTTGGATCGCAGCGTTGAGGTCGGCGATCGTGGACGCGGCCGCGTTGACGTCGGAGACCAGCACCTCGAGGTTGTCCCTCGTCTGCGTCCACTGGGCATCGAGCGACCCCGCGCTGAAGTTGATCCCTCCGACCAGCGACTCCAGGCGCTTGATGACCTGACCGCGAGCCGCGTCGTTGCCCGGCGCGTTGGCGACGTCGCCCCAGCCCTTCCACATGTCCGACATGAGGCTCTGGATACCGGTGTCCCCCGGCTCCCGGAACGCCTGCTCCACCACCTCGTACGCGTCGGCCTCCGCGGTGAGACGGGCGTTGTTGGCATGTTCGGTGTGGCCACGGCCCTCGAGGAACGCGTCCCGGATCCGGGTCACCTCGTCCGCGCTCACCCCGGCCCCGATACCGGAACTGGTCGAGTAGAAGGCCGGCACGACGCTGCCGCCGATCGCCTGCATGTCGGCGCGCTGGCGCGAGTAACCCTCGGTGTTGACGTTGGCGATGTTCTGGCCCGTGACGTCCAGCGCCCGGCGCTGCGCCCACAGGGAGGTCGTCGCGGCGTTCAGCCCCGAGAAGGTGCTCACGTGGACCCCTCGCCGGCGCTCGTCGTCTGCGTTCGCACAGCTCCGTTGCCCATGGGTGAACTCGCACGCTCGTTCACAGCGCACCGTCCAGCGTGACCGCACGGTGCGAGCCCTCGGTCTGCCGGCCACTGGCACCGTAGGTACCGGCCGTCGGTGTGCGCACCTGGAGCAGGGCGTCGCCGATCGCGGCGAGGCCGCCCTCGATCAGCTCGCGGTTGGTGTCGGAGAGGCTGCGCAGGTCGGTGACGAGGACGAGCAGCGCCTCGTGGTGCTTGGCGAACAAGTCGTTCCACGGGGACGGCGCAGCGTCGGCGACCTGGCGGAGAGAGGGGTTCGCGTCCAGGCCCAGTTTCACCGCGATCGCCTCGGTGGCCGCGGCGCGCTCCACCTCCAGGGTGCGCAACTGATCGAGGACGACCTCGATCTCGTGTGCGATCCGTGCGAGCCAGCGGGTCTTGCCCGTGAGGATCAGGTACTGCTTCTCCTCGGCCTTGAACAGCAGGAGGTCCAGGAGTTCCTGTTCCCGCCACAGCAACGTCGACAGGTGCTGGTAGTCCACGCGTCCACCGCCTCTCCGTGTCTCGTGCCGGGCGCCGCTGCGGTCTGCCCGCTCGGCGCTCCCTCGTCGGAGGTGGCTTCGGCACCGTTCGCGGCGCCCTCAAGCCGAAGTGCGCGGCGACGTGCTCAAGTCGAGACCGAAAGTTGCCGATGAGCGGTGCCACCCCGGTCCGGGTCAGCCGAGAAGAGAGGCGTGAGCCCAGCCCGCACCTTCGCGACCGAGCGCCCTCAGCGCGAGCGGGTGCCGTTCGAGCGCCCCGCCGCCGGACGCATCCCGCACCCGTCGAAGTCTCCCGAGCGGATGCGGACCCAGGCAGACGTGGACGCCCTGGTCACCGAGCACCTGCCACTGGCTGCGTTCGCGGTGAACGCCGTCGCTGCACGCATCTCGCTGCCCGCGCACGTGAGCCGGGACGACCTGCTCTCCTGCGCCCACGTGGCCCTGGTCGAGGTGGCCCGGCGGTTCGATCCGTCGGCCGGCGCCTCCTTCGCCACCTATGCCCTGCCGCGCCTGCAAGGCGCCGTCCTGGACGAGCTGCGCTCGGGTGACTGGGCGAGCCGCTCGGTGCGCGCCGCCGCCCGTCGTACCGACGCCGCCGCGGACGCGCTCACCATCTCGCTCGGCCGGCCGCCCACCCGCGAGGAGCTGGCTGCCGCGCTCGGCGTGCCGCGCAGCGAGCTGGACGGCCTCCGG
>JAOPUS010000280.1 GCA_025963345.1 Blastococcus sp.
AACCGGCGGAGCAGGTCTGCCCCGCGTTCTGCAGGATCGCGGTGGTGATCACCGGGACGGCGGCGTCGAGGTCGGCGTCCTCGAAGACGACGTTGGGCGACTTGCCGCCCAGTTCCAGCACGACCGGCACGTGGTTGGCCGCCGCCGCCACGGTCACCAGTTCCCCGACCTCGTTGGACCCGGTGAACGACAGGTGCGCGATCCCCCGATGGGCGGCCAGCGCGGCTCCCGCCTCGGTCCCGTATCCGGGGACGACGTTCAGGACGCCGTCGGGAAAGCCGGCCTCGCGGGCCAGCCGGCCCAGCATCACCGGTCCGAGCGGTGCCTCCTCCGCCGGCTTGAGCACGCTGCAGTTGCCCGCGGCGAGCGCGGGCGCCACCGTGCGGGCGCCGATCTGCAGGGGGTAGTTCCACGGCACGATGTGCCCGGTCACCCCGAACGGCTGGCGCAGGGTGTAGCTGAAGTGGTCCGGCGACGTCGTCATCGTGTCGCCGTACAACGCCTCGGCCGCGCCGGCATAGAACTCGAAGTAGCGGGCGGCGACGTCCACGTCCGCGTAGGCCTGCCGCATCGGCTTGCCGGTGTCGCGACTCTCGAGCGCCGCCAGTTCCTCGCGTCGCGTGGAGATCAGCCCTGCCAGGTTCCGCAGCAGCCGCCCCCGCACCGCCGGCGTCGTCCGCGACCACCCCGGGAACGCCGCCTGCGCCGCGACCACGGCGGCGTCGACGTCGGCGCTCCCCCCGGCGGCCACCTCGGCGAAGGTCTTCCCCGTGGCGGGGTCGAGCACGTCGATCACCTGCTCCGTGTCGACGTCGCGGCCGCCGATCACGCTGGCGTAGCGGTCCATGTGTCCTCCTGTCGTGGGGCCGGCGACTCAGCGGCCGGGGCCGTGGAGACCGAAGATCAGCCGCTGGTCGCCCGGGTGGAACTCGCCGGTGAACTGGGAGCTGTCCCCGATCTCCCGGGTACGCGCCAGCAGCCCCGATCCCAGGGCCAGCTGCCTGACCTCCCAGGCAGCCAGCGCGGCCGGGACGTCCCCGCCGGTGCGCTGCAGTTCCCGGGCCAGCACCCAGCCGTCCTCGGCGGCCTTCGCGGTGCCTGCCGCGGCATGCGGACGCACGGCGAAGGCGGCGTCCCCGAGCAGGCAGGCCCGGCCGCTCACCATGCGCGGGACGTCGATGTCGAAGACAGCCTGGACGAAGGGCTCGGGGATCCCGGTGACGACCTCCGCGATCGGCGGCGCGAGGTGCTCTGCGGCGAAGTCGCGCATCTCCGCGATCACCTCGTCGCGCGCAGCACCGGGCGGCAGCGACACGGTGCGGGGACGCCCGGTCCGGTCGGTGAGCAGCGCCGGCAACTCGTCCTCGGGGACGTTGCGGTACCAGACGATGTTCATCAGCCGCCGGCCCTCGTCCACCGCACCGTCCAGCCCGGGGATCGGGTAGACGAGGATGTGGCTGTCGGGCAGGAGCTGGTAGGTCAGCGCGTCGTGCAGGGCCTGGAACGACGCCGCGCTCAGGTCCGCCTCGGCCAGGACCCCACGCCACGCGACATAGCCGGCGTAGCGGGGGGCCACCTGGGGGAGCATGGCCTGGCGGGAGACCGAGTTGATGCCGTCGGCGCAGACCAGCAGGTCGGCCCGGATCTCGTCGCCGTCGGCGAACCGGACCGAGACGCCGTCGACGTCGCTGGCGAACGTCGACATCTCCCGGCCCAGCACGTAGCGCTCGGGGTCGAGGGCGTCGAGCAGGGTCCGGTAGATCGTGTTCCAGGACGAGAAGCGGTAGTGGTGCCGCTGCTCGTGACCGATCGTCCCGTCGCGTTCCAGGAAGCGGATCCACTCGGTGCTGGAGCTGATCTGCCCCGCCGGGATGCCCAGCCGTTCGACCGGGTAGCGGAGCGTCTCGTCCAGGACCGCGATGCCGGCCCCGCGCGCCTGCAGGGTGGCCGAGGACCGCTCGTACACCGTGACGTCGCAGCCGAGGTCACGCAGGACGAGGGCGGCGGTGAGCCCCCCGAGGGACCCACCGACCACCGCCACCGTGGGCATGCCGGCCACCGCCTGGACCCGCCTCCCGGACCGCGCGGAGCTCAGGGCTTGCCGAAGGTCGCGACCGAGTCGACCTCCAGCTCGAAGAGAACTCGCCGCTCGTCGAAGGAGGGGTCACGCAGCGCGTAGACGTCGCCGCCGGTGTACTTCTTGAAGATCTTGTTGAGCTGCGCGGTGACCCGTGGGCCCTCCGCCGGGTCGTCCTCCGAGATCTCCCGCACGACCGTCGCCTTGACGCTCACCCAGTGGTAGGCGTTCTGCGGGTTCATGAGCAGGAACGTCGCCTGGGGCTGGTTGCGCAACCAGTCGACCTTCTTGCGGTGGGTCGCGAGGTTGAGGAGCACGGTGTTGCCCTCGTAGTCGAACCAGACCGGCGTCAGGTTGGCCCGACCGGAGTCGCCGAGGACCGCGACGACGGCGGTGACCGGTTCGTCGATGAGCTGCTTGTAGATCGGGTCGAGGTCGTCGAGGCTCTGCACCGCCTCGCGGTCGCCGACCGTGAACTGCCCCGACTGCGTCCCCTCGCTGACGTCCTTGAACTTGGCCACCTTGATCGCCATCTGCGGCTCCTGATCTCGCGGATCTGCCAGCTCCAGTGCTGACAGTTCGGGCGGACTGTAACCACCGTCACCCCTGCCGTCCAGCGCATGACGTGACGCCCGTCACGGGCTACGGTGACCGGCGATGTGCGCAGTGTCGACACTTGGAGGCGTAGTGGCGGGTCCACTGACCGGTCTGCGGGTCATCGACCTCACGCAGGTGCTGTCGGGGCCGTTCTGCACCATGCTGCTCGCCGACCTCGGCGCCGACGTGGTCAAGGTGGAACCCCCGAGCGGCGACGTGGCGCGACTGTGGGGCCCGCACGTGCCCACCCCGGAAGGCGTGGAAGGCCCTGCCACCTACGGGGGCTACTTCGCCAGCGTCAACCGCAACAAGCGCAGCATCTGCCTCGACCTCAAGGACCCGGAGGGCCGCCAGACCCTGCTCGACCTGCTCGACGACGCCGACGTCCTGGTCGAGAACTTCCGGGTGGGCGTGATGGACCGCTTCGGGCTCTCCTACGAGGAGTTGCACGCGCGCTTCCCGAAGCTGGTCTACGCGAGCATCCGCGGGTTCGGCGACCCGCGCACCGGCCTGAGCCCGTACGCCGACTGGCCGGCGTTCGACATCATCGCCCAGGCGATGGGTGGCGTCATGGGCGTCACCGGGGCCGATGCCGACCATCCGGTGAAGGTCGGCCCGGGGATCGGGGACATCTTCCCGGCCGTGCTCGCCGCGGTGGGCCTGCTGGCCGCCCTCCGGCACGCCGACGCCACCGGCCAGGGCCAGTTCGTCGACGTCGCGATGTACGACTCGGTCCTGGCGCTGAGCG
>JAOPUS010000295.1 GCA_025963345.1 Blastococcus sp.
CGTGGGGCGTCGAGATCCTCTCGAGCGAGCACCGTCGGCTCGACGTCAGACACGCCGCCGCGCACGCGGCAACCACCGCTCGAGGGCTGCTTGAGGCCACCCCCGTCCGCCGGTGACCCCGGCGGCCGTGGACTCGTAGGGGTTGGAACTGTCCAGCAGGACCATGCCTGCGACCTGCTCGGGGTAGCGGGCGGCGCAGGTCATCGCGTAGGTGCCGCCGGTCGAGTGCCCGACGAGCACGTACGGAACGTCCTCGCCGGCGCGGTCGAGGAGGGTGTGCAGGTCAGTGGCGGCCTGCAGTCCGTCCTGCGGGTGTGGTGGGTCGTCGCTCCAGCCCTGGCCGGCGCGGTCGTAGGCGCACACCCGGGTGGTGCGGCTGACGGCAGGCGCGATGCGGCTCCAGGAGGGCGACATCTCGCCGAGCCCGGGTGGTCAGCGCTCGTGGCCTCGCGACAGCAGGCCGAGCTCGGCGCCCCGGCGGACCGCTGCCCGGCGGTTGTTCACGCCGAGCTTGGCGTAGATGTTCTTGGTGTGGGTCCGCACGGTGTTGAGCGACACGACGAGCTCGCGGGCGATGCCCGGGCCGTTCAGGTCCGTTCCGAGCAGCCGGAGAAGCTCGAGTTCACGGACGCTCAGCGGCTCGATCAGGCCCTGCTGCACGGGTGCGTCGCCGTCGGGGGCCGTGAGGGCTGCCAGGAGTCGGCGGACGTACGCGGGCGCGGCGCCCTGCTTGGCGCAGGCTTTCAGGAGGGACGTCATCGGCGGCCCCTCGTCCACGAAGGCGCGCACATGACCCTCTGGCTCCGCGAGCGTCAGCGCACGTGCCAGCGAGTCGAGCGCGCCGGGGACGTCGCCCCGGGCCTGGTGCGCGAGCGCCCGCAGCATCAGGAGCTCGATGACGCTCCCCGTCCGCTTCCCCTCCTGCGCCGCGTGCAGCAGTCGCTCCAGGAGCCGGGTGGCGTCGGCCAGCGCCCGTTCGTCACCCGCTGCCGCGTACTGCGCCAGGAGCGTCCGGGCCAGCGTGATGTGCTCGAACTCGCGCAGGTAAGGAAGGTCGTCCTCGACGGAGAGCCCGCGCTCGCGCGCCCAGCCGAGCGCCTCACCGACCCTCCTCTGCGCGACCCACACCCGCGCCCGCAAGGCCGCGATCGGCCGCACGTCGGGGAACAAGTCGCTGACGTACAGGCGCTCCGCTTCGTCGAGCAGGTCGACGGCGCCGCCGAGGTCTCCCTCGGCCTCGCGCACCCGCGCCATCGCGACCCGCCAGCGATGCCGGTTCTGCGGCAGGCCGGCGGGCTCGCCCAGCTCCGCGCTCACCGCCAGGTGCTGCCTCGCGGCGTCGAGATCGTTGCGCTCGCGGAACAGCTCGCTGATCCCCACGTGCATGTCCGCCGCCCCCCGCATCACCTGTGAGCGCTGCACCGCCGACGAGCCCGGCGTCGTCGCGCCCGCCAGTCCTTGCTCGTAGGTGGCCATCGCGTCGCGGAGCCGGCCCTGCGCGATCCGTATGTCGGCCAGCGCGATCGCGACACCGAGCATGTCGGAGTGGTGCCCGGCCTTCTCCAGGTTGGCGCGCGAGTCCGACCACCACCGGTGCGCGGCCTCGAGGTCCCCGCGGCTCCAGTGCGCGAGCCCCAGCAACCCGGCCGCCGACCCACGCAGCAGGTGGTCGTCCTCTCCGACGAGGTCGAGCACCTGCTGGGCGTGGGTCATGGTGCCCGCCACGTCGCCCGTCACCCGAGCCTGCGCGGCGCGGTAGACAGCGATCTGGCTCCGTACGCCGCGGATCACGGCGTCGTCCACCCCGAACGTGGCACCCGAGGACGGCGCATCGCCGGCCTCGGCCGCCGCGTCCAGCCGGCGCTCGGCGTCGCGCAGGCGCTCCTCCACGCCGTCGAGCTCGCCGTGCATGAGGAGCGCGCCCGCATACTGCACGCTGAGGAAGGGCCGGTCCCGGATCACCTCGTCGGGGAGCGCCTCGAGCCAGTGGCGCAGCGTGGTCTCCTGGCGGTTCTGGCGCATCGCCGGCATCGCGAGCTCCACCAGGTCCGCGGCGCGCTCGGCGTTCCCGCTGGCCAGCGCATGGCGGATCGCCTCGGACGGCTCGCCGTTCAGCTCGTACCAGCCACTCGCCCGCCGGTGCAGCTCCAGGACCCAGTCGGGCTGCTCGTCCAGGAGTCGCGCGCGCAGCACGTCGGCGAAGAGGTGGTGATAGCGGTACCAGTGGCGGCGGTCGTCGAGCGGCACCATGAAGAGGTTGCCGCGGTCGAGGGCCTCCAGCATCGCGTTCCCGCCGTCCTGGCCGACGACGACGTCGCACAGCGAACCGTTCAGCCGGCTGAGGATGGACGTCTGCAGGAGGAAGTCCCGGACGTCGTCGGGCTGACGCTGCAGGACCTCCTCGACCAGGTAGTCGACGATGTACCGGTCGTCGCCCGCGAAGCCCGCGATGAAGCCGGCGACGTCGTCCCGTCCCTGCATCGACAGCGCCGCCAGCTGGAGGGCGGCGATCCACCCTTCGGTGCGGCCCTCCAGCGCTGCGACGTCCTGCGCCGTCAGCGCCAGCCCCATCGCCTCGTTGAGGTACGCCGCGGCCTCCTCGGACGTGAAACGCAGGTCGTCGGCACGGACCTCGACGAGCTCGCCGCGCGCCCGCAACCGCGCCAACGGCAGCGCCGGATCGGCGCGGGTCCCGAGCACCAGGTGGATCTGCGGGGGCAGGTGCTCGAGCAGGAAGGCCATCCCGTCGTGCACGTCGCGCGCCGTGATGACGTGGTAATCGTCGAGCACCAGCACCACGTCGTCGGTGGCGGCGCTGAGGTCGTTGACCAGGGTCGCGAGGACCTCCTCCATCGACGCCTGGGACGACTGCAGGAGCGCGAGCGCGCCGCCACCCACCCCGTGCGCCGTCCTCTGCAGTGCGGAGAGGAGATAGGTCCAGAACACGACCGGGTCGTTGTCCCGCTGATCGAGCGAGAGCCACGCCGTCGACCGTCCGTCAGTAGCGGCGGCGGTCAGCCACTCCGTCAGCAGCGTCGTCTTGCCGAAGCCGGCCGGGGCCGACACGAGCGTCAGCGCCACCTCGCCCCCACGGTCGAGACGCTCGCTCAATCGGGTGCGCGGAACCAACCCGCGCCGCCGCCTGGGCACGTGGAGCTTGGTCGCGAGCAGCGGGCCTGCCATGACCATCTCCTCAGCTCGGCCGCCTGGCCGCAAGGAGGTTGCCGGGGCGAACTGACCGTACTGGTTCGCGCCGGTGAGCAGGACGTCCTCCGGCCGGTGCTCGGGGGGGCATGCAGCAACACCGCGGCGACCGCGAACTGGATCATGGCGGCGGGGCCGAACGGCGGCACGTGCGTCGGGGCGAACCGGAGGCCGCAGCCGATGAGGGTGACGACGGCGCCGGTCGGCGCGCGTGATGCGCCTTCAGCGCCACCGCGGCTGCGACCGTGGCCAGCAGCCACGCGGCGGAACCGAGCACGGCGCCGACCGAGCCGTTGCCGAGCAGGCCGGATCCCAGCGCGCCTGGATCAGCGACGCCGGTCGAGGTCTCGTGGGCGCCTTGGACGAGAACGACGACGACGACTCTCGCGATCGCCGCGATCGCCGCGACCGGCCGGGGAGGTCGTGCACGAGCCAGCCGGCCCCTCAACACTCCGCGTGGAACCGCCGGGGTGGAAGCCGCCGATCACGCCACCGCTTCCGTTCCCGTTGCCACGCGCTGGTCGAGCAGCATGCCGACCAAGAACGCGAGCGGGTCGCGGCTGAGCAGATCGGCACCCGCGGGACCCTTCCTCATCGGCCTCCCTGGGGAATGCGCTGGTGAGCTGGTCAGTGCAGCGGCTGGGACGATCGACGGCTCTGTACCCGTGCCCCAACCGTTCGGGCCAGGGTGCCGAATCAGGGAGTGTGCCGCTCCGGCACGGCCGTGAGAATGCGTCCCGCGAGGGCATCGTGCGCGGCGACGAACAGTTCGTGCGCCCGGATGCCGGGCCAGTCGTCGGGCAATAGGTCCGCAGGGAGGCCGGGCCGCGGAAGGGGAAGTGCCGGTTGTCGGCGACGAGCTCGAGCCGGAGCCGCGGGACCTCCGGGCCGGCAGCATGGCCGGCTCGGCGACCGGAGGCAGCGCCTCGAGGCGGCCGTGCCGGTGTGATGACGACGCGCCCACCGGCACCGCACGTGAATGCTTCGCCGTGCCGGTGGAGGTCGACGCCGTCCGGCCGCGCGCCGGAGGCGATTGCACGGCGGACATTCGCAGATCTACTCTCTCAGGCTCCTGGCATGCAGAGGTGAGTGCGATGGATGTCGTTCTCGTCCCCGCGGACGGCGGCGAAGTCCTCGCCGGCCCGAACCGGATCCGCATTCTGGAGGACGGCTCGAACACCGGACACCGGATCGGGTTCATCGAGGCGCGATTGCCGCCGGGCATCGGCGGTCCGCCTCAGCACCTCCACCGTGAGCACTCGGAGACCTTCTACGTCGTATCCGGGACGATGCGCTTCACGTCAGCCGATCAGTCCGTCGACGTTGCTGCCGGCGGACTGGTGACCGCGCCGGTCGGTGCCCCGCACACCTTTTCCAACCCGGACCCGGACGAATGGGCGGCGTTCATCTGCACGGTGGCCCCAGACCTGTACATCGGCTATTTCCGCGAAGTGACCGCCCTGCAGGCCGAGCACGGCGGCGTGGACGAGAAAGCGCTTCTGAAGGTGATGGCCCGCTACGCGACCGAGCCGTACCGGCCGCCGGGACCATAGGCGGACCTGTCAAGAACTGTCATCGAAGAGGACCAGCGCAAAGACTGGCACGTCTACGCCGTGTCCCGCCCTGTCACCGCATTCCTCCTGTTGCTGTTGACACGTGCTGATCCAGCAGCATCCCGATCAGCCGGCGAGCGGGTCGCGGCCGAGCAGTTCGTCGGCCGCGGCGTCCTGGGCGAGGGGGAGGGTCGGCACCCGGACGATCCTGCCGGAGAGACCGCCGGGGAGGATGCCATGGTGCGCGCCGTGGTGAGCCGGGTCAGTACAGCGGCTGTAATCGTCGACGGCGACGCCGTCGGCGAGATCGGTCCCGGACTGCTCTCACTGGTCGGAGTGGGCCGCGCGGACGACGAGGCGAGCGCCCGTGCGCTCGCCCGCAAGATCCACGAGTTGCGCATCTTTCCGACGGAGGACGGCGCCCGGTCGGCGTCGGATCTGGACCTGCCGGTCCTTGTCGTGAGCCAGTTCACGCTCTACGCCGACACGCGGAAAGGCCGCCGCCCGTCCTGGCAGGACGCCGCACCCGGCGACGTGGCAGAACCGTTGGTGGGCGTCGTGGTCGAGGAGCTGAGGCGGCGCGGCTGCGCCGTCGCGACCGGGGTGTTCGGGGCCCGCATGCAGGTGTCGTCGGTCAACGAGGGCCCGATGACCTTGCTCCTGGAGACCTGAGAACTACATCGCCGGCGCTTCCACGTTGTAGTCGCGGCGGGCCGGGGTACTAGGGCGTGACGGAAGACACTCCCTGTCGGTTTGCTGTGAACGGGTGGTTCGTGGAACACGGAGCCCGGTCCGAGCCGTTGTGCAGGACGTACCACATCGGACAGAAGAGCAAGGGGCCGGTTCGGCGATCCCGGAGCCCCCGCACTTGACGCCCGGATGGTCGCCGCCGCCACCGAAGACGCGGCGAAATGCATCCGAACCGAAGGCAAGGACGAAGACACATCGTGACGCTGCTGCAGTCTTCCCCCAACGACACCCTCGAGGTGCGCTCGCGCTCGACGCGGCGTGAGCCCGACACCAGTGGCCTGGTGTCGACCGACCTCGTGCGCGTGTACCTCAACACCATTGGCAAGACGGCTCTGCTCACCGCAGAGCAGGAGGTCGAGCTCGCCAAGCGGATCGAAGCCGGCCTGTACGCCGGGCGTCTCCTCGCGGAGAAGCAGGGCCTCTCCCCCGCGCGTCAGCGCGACTACAAGACCCTCGCCATCGACGGCAAGGCCGCCAAGGCACACCTGCTGGAGGCCAACCTCCGGCTCGTCGTCTCCGTGGCCAAGCGCTACACCGGCCACGGCATGACGTTCCTGGACCTCATCCAGGAGGGCAACGTCGGGCTGATCCGCGCAGTCGAGAAGTTCGACTACACCAAGGGCTTCAAGTTCTCCACGTACGCGACGTGGTGGATCCGCCAGTCGATCACCCGCGCCATGGCCGACTCCGGGCGCACCATCCGGCTGCCCGTCCACCTGGCCGAGCAGGTCAACAAGGTGGTCCGCACCCGCCGCCGCGTGCACCAGGAGCTGGAGCGCGAGCCCACCGCCGAGGAACTCGGCCTCGAGCTGGACATGACCCCCGAGCGGATCACCGAGCTGCTCGAGTACAGCCGCGACCTGGTCAGCCTCGACCAGACCGTGGGCAGCGACGAGGAGTCGCGGCTCGGTGACTTCATCGAGGACGCCGACGCCGCCGTGGCGGAGGACGCGCTCGCCTTCCAGATGATGAAGGGCGACGTCCGCACGGTCCTGTCCACCCTCGAGGACCGCGAGCGCGACGTCGTCGTCCTCCGGTTCGGGCTCGACGGTCACCAGCCGCGCACCTTGGAGCAGATCGGCAAGCAGTTCGGTCTCTCCCGCGAGCGCGTGCGGCAGATCGAGCTCGAGACGATGACCAAGCTGCGCGTCCCCCAGCGGGCCGACGCGCTCAGGGACTACCTGGGCTGATCGCCGGGCTGAGCAGGCGCACATCGGGAGCCGGTCACCGTCGGGTGGCCGGCTCTCGCTGCTTCTGGGGTGTTGCGCACGCTCTCCTGCACGACCCCGCTAGCGACAACACCCCCAGAGCGCGGCTCGAGCTAGACCGCTGAGCGCATGTGACGGGG
>JAOPUS010000296.1 GCA_025963345.1 Blastococcus sp.
CTGGACCAGATCGGTGGCACCGGCGAGCTCAACCCGGGGCTCTGACCCCGGCCACAATGGCTGTTTGGCCATCAGCGGACGGAGCGGATCCGCCCCACCGACAACGCGCCGAGCACGGTGAACACCCCGGCGACGAACACCCGTCGCCGGCGGGTGCGGTCGGAGAGCACTCCCCCGCCCCAGGTCGCCGCCACAGTGGCCACCAGGTGGACGAGCGTGAGGATCAGCAACGAGCCCTCGGGGTCGCCCACCCGCAGCCCGTCGGTGAGGAAGTACAGGAAATCGGTCGTCCCGAGCGCATTGCCCAGGTTGACCAGCAGCCGGCCGGTGGCGTGGGGTTCGGCCTCCCGGGTACGCGCCCAGGGCAGCGCGGCGACGACGAGCGGCACGTCGTCGGCGATCGTCGCGGTCAACCCGGCCATCGCCGCGTACATGCCGAGCTGGGCCACCAGCTACCAGCCACGCGCCGGCGGCCCCCCGACTGCGCGTGCGGTCGCACAGCGCACCGAACATCGGCAGCGCCACGAGCGCGGCGAGGCCGGCGAGTCCGTTGACGAGCCCGAGGTCGCGCACCTTGTGCGCCGTCGACGTCGGCCAGTTGCAGCGGCTGCAGCTGGGTCGGTGCGAGTGGGGCACAGCCCCAGCCAGATCAGCGCGAACCGCACCGTCCAGGCGCGGCCCACGGGCACGGTCGGGACGTCGTCCGCGGCCCGGACGTCCGCCGCGGGCGGGGATGCCTCCATCTCAGAGGCGTCCGCCGGCCCGGCCCAGGACGCGGTCCAGGTAGGCGTTGGAGAGGACGCCTCCGGGATCGAGGCGGTCCCGGAGAGTGACGAACTCCCCGAACCGCGGGTAGCGCGCACGCAGGACCTCGGCGTCGAGACCGTGCAGCTTTCCCCAGTGCGGCCGGCCGCCGACCTCGCCGGCGATGGACTCCAGCGCGGAGAACCAGGGCCCCGGATCCGTTCCCGCGGGAACGTGAGCGGCGATGTAGGCGCTGTCCCGCCCCGACGCCGTGGACAGCGGGATGTCGTCCGCGGCGGCGATGCGGACCTCCACCGGGAACGCGGCACGCCAGTCGTTGGCCTCGTGGACACGGCGCAGCTCGGCCAGCACGGCAGCTGCGTCGGCGCGTGAGATCGCGTACTCCATCTCCAGGAAGCGGACCCGGCGGCGGCTGACGAAGACGCGGTGGGACTGGTCGGTCCAGGTCCGGGCGCCGAGCGCCTTGACCGACATCCGGGCCAGCGGCGGGACCAGCGCGGGCATCCGGCGGCCGGCGGCGACGACGCCCGCGAAGGCACCGTTGGCGAGGATCTCGTCGTCCCACACGGCCCGCCACCGTGGCAGCGGCGCGAGGCCGTCCTCCAGCGGTACGCGGGTGTTGCACTTCAGCAGGGTCACGTCGGTGTGGGGGAACCAGTAGAACTCGACGTGATCGGTCGAGTTCATCAGCTCGTCGAAGCCCTCCAGCGCGTCGGTGAGGGTGCCCGGCCCCTCGACGGCCTGCAGCGCGAAGGCGGGGACTGCCTGCAGCGTCACCGCCGTCACCACCCCGAGCGCCCCCAGCCCGACCCGCGCCGCGGAGAACACGTCCGGATGACGGGTGGCGTCGCAGTCGAGCACCGCCCCGTCCGGCGTCACCAGTTGCAGGCCGCGAACCTGCGTGGCCAGCCCCCCGAACTGCGCCCCGGTGCCGTGTGTCCCCGTCGATAGGGCACCGGCGAGTGTCTGCCGGTCGATGTCCCCGAGGTTGGTGAGCGACCAGCCGTGCCGCACGAGTTCGGCGTTCAGCCGGTACAGCGGAATGCCCGCGCCGACGGTGATCAACCCGTCGTCGCTCACCTCGCCGACTCCCGCCAGGCCGGCACAGGCCAGCTGGATGTCCTCCGGTCGGCCGATCCCGGTGAAGGAGTGCCCGCTGCCGATCGGCCGCACCCGGCGCCCGGCCGCCGCGGCGGCGGTGAGGACGGAGGCGACCTCATCGGTCGAACCGGGCTGCACGACCTCGGTGTCGGTGCGCTCGTTGCCGGCCCAGTTACGCCAGCGCGTGCGGTTCCCCGAGGGCGCCGGAGCTTCCGTCACGCAGGCCTCCTTCGTCGGTCCGCTCGCACTCTGCTGCCCCCGAGTGGGCTGGTCAACGGATGTGCCGGGTTGACCCGCCGCGCTCGTGACCGGCAGGGTGCGCCGTGATGAGCGTCCCCGAGTCCGAGGTCGACGGCGAGCGCCATCGGGCTCGGCTGGACGACGCGACCGCCGACCTCGACCCACCCCTGGCCGTGCTCGACCTGGACGCCCTCGACGCAAACGCAGCCGACCTGGTCCGCCGGGCTGCGGGCAAGCCGATCCGGGTGGCCAGCAAGTCGGTGCGCAACCGCGGGGTGCTGCGCCGGGTGCTCGCGCGGCCGGGCTTCGCCGGCGTCCTGGCTTACTCGCTGCCCGAGGGGCTGTGGCTCAGCAGCGGTGACGATCCGGTCAGCACCGACGTCGTCGTCGGGTACCCGTCGGCCGACCGGTCGGCGCTGCGGCGACTGGCGGCCGACGAGACCGTGGCCGCGCGGGTGACCCTGATGGTCGACTCGGCCGAGCAGCTCGATCTCGTCGACGATGTCGTCCCCCCTGACCGGCGGGCGACGCTGCGGATCTGCCTGGACGTCGACGCCTCCCTCAGGGCCGCCGGGGGACGGGTGCACGTCGGGGTCCGCCGCTCCCCCGTGCACTCAGCCGCCGAGGCCGTCGCCCTCGCCCGGCAGGTGACGAAGCGGCCGGGCTTCGCGCTGGTCGGGCTCATGGCCTACGAGGCGCAGATCGCCGGTGTGCAGGACGCCCCCGCGCACCGGCCGCTGCGCGGCCTCGCCGTCCGGGGGATGCAGAAGGTGTCGGCGCGCGAGCTGGCCGGCCGCCGGGCCGAGGTCGTCGCCGCCGTCTCGGCCGTCGCCCCGCTGGAGTTCGTCAATGGCGGCGGGACCGGCAGCGTCGAGCGGACAGCGGCCGAGGACGCCGTCACCGAGGTCGCTGCGGGGTCGGGGCTGTACTGCCCGGTGCTCTTCGACGGGTACCGGGCGTTCGCGGCCCGGCCGGCGACGTTCTTCGCCGTCGCGGTCACGCGCATCCCCGTCCCCGGAACGGTCACCGTGGCAGGAGGCGGCTGGAGCGCCTCGGGGCCGCCGGGCAGCGACCGGCTGCCCGTGCCGACCTGTCCGGCCGGGCTCTCCTGGCTGCCCACCGAGGGGACCGGAGAGGTGCAGACCCCACTGCGTGGCCCCGGGACGGCGACGCTGCAGGTGGGCGACCGGGTCTGGTTCCGGCACGCGAAGGCCGGCGAGATCTGCGAGCACGTGAACGAGCTGCACACGCTGGCCGGCGACCGGCTGACCGGCGCGCTGCCGACCTACCGCGGCGAGGGCCGGGCCTTCGGCTGAGGCGATGACGACGACGACCATCAGCGGGTGCTCGTGGGGCCGATCGGGAGCCGCAACCCCGTGTCGCCTTCGACGTCCGGGCGACTCGTGGCAACACGCATACGGTCCCGTCCCGTCCGTATCTGCGTGCCATCCCGAGGAGCGAACGTGACCCAGGCCGCCCCGGGCCCGTACCTGGCGTACGGGCGCCGTCCGTTCCGCCGTCGTACGGCCCACCCCCGTTCTGGAGAGGCCGGCGGCGCCGTCTTGGCGGCCCGCGTCGTCGCGCAGGTCGGTGGAGGGCGACCAGTTGACCGCCGCGTTGTCCACGTAACGAGGCGAGGGGCCGGCCCCTCGGCTGACGCTTCCCGAGTTGATCATCGACTGCGTGCACGGGACACGGCCGGACACGCCGTGGAAGCGGACAGGCATCCGATGATCAACTTCAAGAGGCGAGCTCAGCGGGCGCGCTGGACCCGCGTCTCGTCGAATACCGGCTCGGCCGACTCGTAGACCTGCCCGTCGGCGCCGAACACCAGGAACCGGTCGAACGAGCGGGCGAACCAGCGGTCGTGGGTGACCGCCAGGACCGTGCCGTCGAACGCGCCCAGCGCCTCCTCCAGCGCCTCCGCCGACAGGACGTCGAGGTTGTCGGTCGGCTCGTCGAGCAGCAGCAGGGTGGCGCCGGACAGCTCCAGCAACAGGATCTGGAACCGCGCCTGCTGGCCGCCCGAAAGAGTCCTGAACATCTGGTCGCCCTGGTCGGCCAGCCCGTACCTGCGCAGCGCCGCCATCGCCCGGCCGCGGTCGACCCCGGGGCGCCCGGGCTCGCCGTGCCAGAGGAGGTCGACCGGTGTCCGGTCCTGCCACTCGGGGTGGGCGTGGGTCTGGGCGAAGAACCCGGGGACGACGCGGGCTCCGAGGCGCCCCTCCCCCGTGTGGTTCACGTGCTGCCCAGCGAGCAGCCGCAGGAAGTGGGACTTGCCCGCCCCGTTGGCCCCGAGGACCGCGACCCGGTCGCCGTACCAGACCTCCAGGTCGAACGGCTTCATCAAGCCGGTCAGCTCCAGTTGCTCCGCCATGACAGCGCGCACGCCGGTGCGCCCGCCGCGCAGCCGCATCGCCACCTTCTGCTCCGGCGGTCGTTCCGGCGGCGGGCCGGCCGCCTCGAACTTCGCCAGCCGCGTCTGCATCGCGTGGTAGCGGTTGGCCATGTCCGGCGAGTTGGCCGCCTGCTGCTGCAGGGTTCGCACGAGGTCGATCAGCCGCTGGTGCTCCTCGTCCCAGCGGCGGCGCAGCTCGGCCAGCCGCTCGTGCCGCGCCGTCCGGGCCGCGTGGTAGCTGACGAAGCCCCCGCCGTGCACCCACGCCGTCCCACCTTCGACGGTGACCACACGGTCGGCGACGCGGGCGAGCAACTCGCGGTCGTGGCTGACGAACAGCACGGTCTTGCGGGTCTCGAGCAACCGTTCCTCGAGCCACCTCTTGCCGGGGACGTCGAGATAGTTGTCCGGCTCGTCGAGCAAGAGAACCTGATCGGGTCCGCGGAGCAGCGCCTCGAGCGCGAGCCGCTTCTGCTCGCCGCCCGACAGGGTCGACAGCTCGCGGTACTTGCAGCGCTCGTAGGGCACACCCAGGGCGGCGACGCACACGGTGTCCCAGGTGACCTCCGCGTCATAGCCACCGACGTCGCCCCAGTGGGCGAGCGCGTGGGCGTAGGCCATCTGCGCCCGCTCGTCGTCGATCTCCATGAGCGCGAGCTCGGCGGCCTCGACCGCGTCCCACGCCTCGCTGACGGCGGGCGGGGAGAGGTCCACGAGGAAGCGCTGGACGTTGGTGTCGTCGCGGACCGAGCCGATGAACTGCCGCATGACCCCGAGCCCGCCGGTACGCGCGACCGCCCCGGCCTCCGGGACGAGGTCGCCGGCGATGATCCGCAGCAGCGTCGTCTTGCCGGCCCCGTTCTCGCCCACCAGCGCCGCGCGGGCGCCCTCACCGATCCGGAACGAGACGTCGTCCAGGAGCACCCGCCCGTCCGGAAGGGTGTGCCTGACCCCGCTCACATCGACGTAGCCCACCGCGCCATCATCCGGGACGCGGTAACCGGGTTGCCCCCGCGGCTCAGGGCAGGGAGACCCGGAGCCGCTGGCGGGCCAGCCGCTCGACCAGTTCCGGAAGTGCATCGGCGGGCGAACCCCGGAGGTCCTCGCGGCAGGTGCGGACCACCAGCACGATCGATCGTGGGCTCAGCTCCGGGAATTCCACGGCCAGGCGGGTCGAGGCGGAACGGACGGACAGATCGGGGACGGTGGGCAGAACAGCCAACGCCATGGACGATCCTTCGGTGCGCGTGCCGCCGGGGCGGCAAGGGTGGCGGTGGTCTCCGCCGACGAACACCATCACCGCCAGGAGAGCCGTAGGCCAGGGACCAAAGTCCCCACCGCCGCCCACGTCGGCGTGTCCGACCGGTGCACCGGCGGGCTCCGGTGCCCGATCAGGGACCAAGTCCCCCTGTCGGACCGGCCGCCGGGGGTCGAGCATCCGGGGTACCGGACTCGACGACGACCTCACCGGAGGTGCCCCGTGCGGTTCCGCGACCGGATGGACGCCGGGCGGCTGCTCGCCCGGCGGCTGGAGTCGCTGCGCGGGCAGGACGTCGTCGTGCTCGGGCTGCCGCGGGGCGGCGTCCCCGTCGCAGCCGAGGCGGCCCGGGCGCTGGGCGCGCCCCTGGACGTCATCGTCGTCCGCAAGGTGGGGGTGCCCTTCCAGCCCGAGCTCGCCATGGCCGCCGTCGGCGAGGGCGGCGTGGTGGTGGTCAACGACCGTGTCGTCGGACTGGCCCGCGTGGAGCCCGAGGACCTCGAGCGCGCCGAGCGACGGGAGCGGGCGGAGCTGCAGAGCCGGGTCCGGACCCTCCGCGGGAACCGGCGCCGCATCCCTCTCACCGGGCGGACCGTCGTCGTCGTGGACGACGGGATCGCGACCGGCTCGACCGCCCGGGCCGCCTGCGCCGTCGCGCGGGCGCTGGGAGCGGCACGCATCGTGTTCGCCGCGCCGGTCTGCGCGCGCGAGGCCGCTCGGCAGCTGGCTGCGGACGTCGACGAGCTGATCTGCCTGGAGACGCCGCGGGACTTCCGTGCGGTCGGGCAGTTCTACGTCGACTTCCGGCCGACCGAGGACGCCGAGGTGATCGAACTCCTCGAGCGGGTCGCCCGGTCCACGGCCACGGCCCCGGGGTCGGGTGCCGCAGGCCGCATGAGTCAGGCCCCGGAGTAGCCGCTCTCCCCGGCCGCGGTGGCGGCCACGGCGCCGCGGACCAGCACAGTCAGCGCGTCGGTGTCGACCCGGCGCAGCTCCTGCTCGCGGTCACCCGCGGCGGCAGACCAGACGGCGATGTCGACGGGCATGCCGAACTCTCCTCAGCCCAACAGGATGGACAGCACCGTGGCCCCCGCGGCCAGCACCATCGCAAAGACGATGATCATCGCGACCACCCGTCTGCGTCGTGCGGAATCACGTCCGCCGGCACCACCCAACCCCATCATGGCGGCAGGCTACCGCCGGAGGCCGACATCCGGGCCGGGCCGCCGCCCCCACAGCAGCGTGTCCAGCGCGGTGCCGGCAGGCGTCTCCCGCCGGACCTGCTCCAGCCGGTCGACGTCGAGCTGGGCCGCGACGGGCGAGAGCCGCTCGACGCTGTGCAGGATGGCCGGCTCCTGCGGGCCACCCACGCCGGCAGACACGTTCTCGACGTCGTGTCCGAGCACGAGCAGCTGCCCACCGGGCCGCAGCCAGCTCACCGCCCGGGTGAGCAGCGCCGTGGTCTCCGACTCGGCCAAGTGCAGGTAGGCGACCAGCACGAGGTCGAGGCTCGCCGGCCCGGCCGACCAGGTGGTCACGTCCGCGGTCACCCACGTGACCCGGTCGGCTCCCGGCTGCGCCCGGCCGCGCGCCAGTCCGAGGTCGGAGAAGTCCACGGCGGTGACGCGCCAGCCGAGCCCGGTGAGCCACAGCGCGTGCCGGCCCTCGCCCGCCGCCAGGTCGACCGCATCCCCCGGAGGCAGGTCAGCGAGGAGTTCGGCGATCTGCGCGTTGGGTTCGGCCGACCACTGCTGCCGCTCGGCGTACCGCTCGTCCCAGTCCTCGGCCCGCATGCGCTGGAGTCTGTCGTACCCCCCTGGCACCGTGACCCCATGACGTCGCTGCCGGAGGTCGCCCTGCTGCGGCTGGCGGCCCAGTGGGTGGCCGGGCCGGGGGCCGCCACCCCGGCCGAGGTGGTCCGGCGGCTCGGGGCCGTCCAGGGCCAGGACTTCCCCGGCGCGGTCACGTCGATCGCCCTGCGGACGGCGGACCGGCGCCGGAAGGACGTCGAGGTGGCTCTGGACGACGGCGAGATCGTCCGCTCGTGGCCGATGCGCGGGACGCTCCACGTGCTCGCCGCCGAGGATCTGCACTGGATGCTCGAACTGCTCGGCCCCCGGGCGATGGCGGGGCTGGCCGGCCGGCGAGAACGGCTCGATCTCACCGGGTCCGACGCCGAGCGCGCCCGGGAGGTCGTCACCGCGGCGCTGACCGGCGGTGGCCGGATGCAGCGGGCCGACCTGCTGTCCGCGATCGACGACGGCGGTGTCGCGACCACCGGCCAGCGCGGCTACCACCTGCTCTGGTTCCTCGCGCAGACCGGCACGCTGTGCCTGGGTCCGACCGACGGCGCCGGTGAGCAGCTCTTCGTGCTCCTCGACGAGTGGGTCCGGGCACCGCGCCGGCTGACCGGCGAGGAGGCGCTGGGCGAGCTCGCACGGCGCTTCTTCCTCGGGCACGGCCCGGCGACGGTCCAGGACCTGGCGCGGTGGGCCGGGATCACCCTGCGCGACGCCCGGACCGGGCTGGCGCTCGCCCGTCCGGAGCTCGTCGCGCTCGACGTCGACGGCGTCGAGCACCTTCTGGACCCGGCGACGCCCGACCGGTTGGCGGCCTGCCGCGAGGAGGCGGGCGGGCTGTTCCTGCTGCCCGGGTTCGACGAGTTCGTCCTGGGCTACGGCGACCGCCGGGCGATCCTCGACCCGGAGTTCGCCGGGCGCATCGCGCCGGGGAACAACGGCATGTTCCGGTCCACCGTCGTCCATGGGGGGCGGATCGTCGGCACCTGGCAGTGGACCGGCCGCGGCGCGAAGCGGACGGTGACGGCGACTCCGTTCACCTCGTTCCCCGACGCCCTCACGACCGAGGTCCTCGACTGCGCCGCCCGACTCCCCTAGCTCTCAGTCACAGGGGCCGGGGCGGGCCGACTCGTCAGCAGCCCGGAGCCGGACCTCGTGGGCCGCCTCGTCACCGAAGACGGCCTCGCCGGACGTCAGCAGGGTCACCGTGCCGCGCTGATACGGGTTGCCCCAGCCGGGCGGCGGGTTGCCCGCGCCGTCCACGAGGGGCGGGTCGGCCGCGAACCAGACGCCGCCGATGTCGGTGCCGAGCACGCCGCAGTGAGTGAGCAGGTCGAGCGGGTACGCCACGCCCACCTCGGGCGACGGCGGCGGGGCCAACACGTCCCCCGGACCGGCCGGCGCCTCGGCCGCTGCCCAGGTGTCGCTCTCCGGCAGCTCGGCCGAGCCTTCTGCGCCCGACTCCACGGATCCGGCGCTGGTGGCGGCGACCGGCTCGTTCCCGTCTCCGGTGACGAGCCAGACCGAGGCCGCCACGACCGCCGCGGTGGCGGCGGCCACCAGAGTCGCCCCCCGCCACCGTCGGAGGGCGGCCCGCGGAGTCGCCGGCGTGGCGGAGCGCGCCGGGAGGTCTTCGCCCGTGGGCGCGTCCACCAGATCGGCGTACGCGCGGAGCGAGCTGCGGAGTCGCTGTTCCAACTCATCGGACACGGCGGTCTCCCAGGTGCTTCTGCAGGGACGCCAGGCCTCGGGAGGCGCTGGACTTCACGGTGCCCCGGGCGATCCCGAGTGCCGCCGCGATCTCGGCCTCGCTCAGCTCCGACCAGTAGCGCAGCACGAGCACCTCCCGTTGGCGCCGGGGCAGCGTCCGCAGCGCCTCGACGACCTCCCGGTACTCCTCGGTGAGCAGCACGGCGAGGTCGGCCGACGAGACGTCCTCGGGCGCGGCCGTGTGCAGATGGCGGCGGGCCACGCGACTGCGCCGGTAGAGCGTCCGGACGCCGTTGACCACCGACGTCCGCAGGTATCCCGTCGCCGCGGCCGGGTCGACCGCGTGCCAGCGGCGCTGCAGGGCGAGGAAGGCGTCCTGGACGACGTCCTCGGCCGTGCCCGGGTCGTCGGTGAGCAGCACCGCCAGGCGCAGCAGTGGGAGTCGCTGCGCCCGGTAGAGGTCGATCAGGGCGCCGTCCCACTCCGTCCCGACCGCGACCGGCTGGTCCACGACACCCGCCTCCCCCGCGCTCAGCGCGACCAGCATGATCCCGACTCCCTCTGCGTGGAACGGTGCGGATACACCGCACCCCGACGATGACTGGGACGCGCGAGCCGGGCCCGGGGTTGCCACGGCCGGGCAGCGAGCTTCAGATGCCGCTCGGCTCGCCGGCTCGACGGGCCTCGGCCGTCGCCCTCCGGCGTTCGAGGTGATCGACCAGCGCGACCCCCTCCTCCGCCCAGATCGCCTGCATCGCGGCCCGCTGGGCGAGGCCTCGGAACACGTGGGTCTTGAACGCGACGATGGCGTCGTGGTCCTCCGGCGCCGCTGCCTCCAGCCGGGTCTGCATCAGCGCCGTGCCGGCGGCCTCGAGGTCACGCAGGTGCGCCTCGTAGGAGGCGTGCGTCGCCCGGTAGTGATCATGCAGGGCCCGGAACTGGGCACGCGCCTGCTGGGGAGTGGCGAACTCCAGGAAGGCGGCCTTCACGTAGTCGGCCTCCCGCACCCGGCTGGACGGCGCGATCTCCACGACCCAGCGGGCCACCTCGGCGCGGCCGGCGTCGGTGATGGAGTACGCCCGCTTGACCGCGCGGCCCCGGGGCACGTCGGTCGCCTGCACGAGGCCGTCCTCCTCGAGCCGCCGGAGCTCGGGGTAGATCTGCGAGTGCGGCGCCTGCCAGAGGTGGCCGACCGAGACGTCGAACTGCTTGGCCAGGTCGTACCCGGTCATGGGGCGGGCGGTGAGCAGGCACAGCAGGCTCTCGCGAAGCGACATGACCCTGCGTCCTCTCCTAGGGCACCGGCGGCGCGTGGCCGGACCGTAGGTCCGGTGTCCGGAGAGTGTCAATCCATACACACGTTTGCCCGGGACACCGCACTGTCGACGCTCTATATGTGGTGTGGCTCACGTCAGTGTTGACATACTTTGTGAACCCGCCACCCCACCCCTCAGGAGCCGGCATGTCGCACCGCGAGCAGGTCCGCCCGTGAGCCGCCTGCCCCTCACCCTGGCCTGCCAGCCCTACGACCGGATGGCGGCGCTGCGCGACGGTTCCGCCCCGATCCGCGGCGTTGATCTCAACTTCCTGCCGCTGCCGGTCGAGGAGACCTTCTACCGGATGCTCCGGTTCCAGGAGTTCGACGCCGCCGAGCTCTCGCTGTCCAGCTACGTGCTGACCCTGGCGCAGGAGAACCCGCCGTTCGTCGCCCTGCCGGTTTTCCCGTCGAGGGCCTATCGGCACAGCGGCATCTACGTCCGCGAGGGCTCGCCCCTGCACGACCCCTCCGAGCTGCCCGGCCTGACGGTCGGGGTGCCGGAGTACCAGATCACCGCCGCCGTGTGGATCCGCGGCATTCTCCAGGAGCACTACGGCGTCGGCGTCTCCTCGGTGCGCTACCGCACCGGCGGGCTCGACGATCCGGGCCGCACGGAGAAGGTCGCCCTCGATCTCCCGGACGAGGTCGACGTCCGGCCGATCGGCAACGGGCAGACCCTCTCCCAGATGCTCCTGGACGGCGAGATCGACGCCCTGTACAGCGCGCGGAACCCGGGCCCCTACAACCTCCCCGGCCACGGCGGCCTGCGCCGGCTGTTCGACGCACCGGGTCAGGCGGAGCGGGCCTACGCGCGGGAGACCGGGATCTTCCCGATCATGCACACCCTCGTGCTGCGCCGGGACGTCTACGAGCGGGCCCCGTGGGTGGCGCAGGAGCTCTACCTCGCCTGCACCCGCAGCAAGGACGCAGCCCTCCGGCAGATCTCGGAGACGGCCTCGCTCATCACGATGCTGCCGTGGCTCCCCGAGCACGCGGAGGAGTCCGCCGCCGTCCTCGGTTCGGACTGGTGGCCCTACGGCGTAGAGCCCAACCGCCCGACCCTCGAGACCTTCCTCGGCTACTCCGCCGACCAGGGTCTGGCGGCCCGCACCTACCGCCCCGAGGAGCTGTTCGCGCCCGAGACACTGGAGCGGTTCACGATCTGACCCGGGGGCCGAGACCGGCAGTGGTCGCTGTGGGACACGGGGGGCCGTCGCGCTCGGTGCGTCCACCGCCGTCTACGGACACGCGTTCCCTACCGCCGACGGGCGATCGTGGTTGCCGGTAGCGGGGTCGCGCTCTCGGTGGCCGGGGCGCCCTGACCGGTCACCACCCGGTCGCCCTCTTCCTGGTCTGCGGCGCGCTCGACGGGGCCGCCGCCGTCGCGACCGGCATCTGACGGATCGGGCCGCCCGGCCCCCTCGGCCTCGTACTGGTCTGCGGTGGCTGCAGCGCGCTCGCGGCGCAGCCGTCCGACGTCGGCGTCCATCTGCTTGCCGCCGCGGGTGGCGCGGCACTGGCCTGGAACGCCGGGCTGTCGAGGCCGCCGAGCGCACGGTCGCCGCGGTCGAACGGAACGGCCTGGGCAGCACGCGCCATGGCTGCCGACCGCGATCGGGATCGGCGCCGGCGCGGCGGCCGCCGGGCTGCTCGCGACCGCCGTCGGCCTGCCCAACCCCTACTGGGCCACCACCACCGCGGTTGCCGTCCAGCTGGGCACCGGGGCCCCGGGGGACCCGCGGGCGGCGCACCGGGTCACCGGCGTCGTCGTCGGTGTCCTGATCGCCGGCCTGAGAGCTACAGGGGTGTTCCTCGTGCTTCCGCCGTCCTGCAGGACCCCGGATGCACGAGGAACACCCAGAGAGCGGGACGCGTCAGCCGCGGCCGACCGTTTCGTTTTGACGGCGGCTCGAAGATGGCGGACTGTGACGGCCGCCACATCGTTCCCACGGAAGGGAGCTCTCCGATGAGCACGAACGTGAACGCGTCGGACGGTCCGGACACCGCCGGACGGCGCGACCCGGGCACCGTCGCCCGCTCGCAGCGCACCAAAGCGGCCGTCGCCAGCACCATCGGGACGACGATCGAGTGGTACGACTTCTTCCTCTACGGAACCGCGGCCGCACTGGTCTTCCCGCACGTGTTCTTCCCGAACTCGTCGAACCTGGCCGGCACCCTGGCCTCGTTCTCCACCTATTTCGTCGGCTTCGCCGCGCGGCCCGTGGGTGCGGCGATCTTCGGGCACTACGGCGACCGGATCGGCCGCAAGGCCGCGCTGATCGCGACCCTGAGCCTGATGGGCGTCGCGACGGCGCTCATGGGCGTGCTTCCCGGCTACGACACGATCGGCCCGCTGGCACCCGTCCTGCTCGTGGTGCTGCGCATCGTGCAGGGCATCGGGGTCGGCGGTGAATGGGGCGGCTCGGTGCTGATGTCGATGGAGTGGGGCTCGGCCCGGCGCCGCGGGTTCATGGCCAGCCTGCCCCAGCTCGGCGTCCCGATCGGGCTGTTGCTGTCCACCCTCGCCGTCCGAGTGGTCTCGGGAGTCGCCGGCCAGGAGGCGTTCGACGCATGGGCCTGGCGGATCCCGTTCCTGATCAGCGTCGTCCTGGTCGGCATCGGCCTGTACGTCCGGCTGGCCGTGCTCGAGACACCGCACTTCGCCCGTCTGCGCAAGGAGAACACGGTCGTGAAGCGGCCGGTGCTGGAGGTCCTGCGCACCCAGCCCCGCGCTGTGGCGACATCGGCGCTCATCCGGATGGCGGAGCAGGCGCCGTTCTACCTGTTCATCACCTTCGTGCTGGCCTACGGCACGGAGGAGCTGGGCCTGAACCGCAACGACCTGCTCAACGACACCCTGATCGCCGCCGCGATCGGCTTCATCAGCGTGCCGCTCTTCGGGTACCTCTCGGACGTGTTCGGACGTCGCCGGGTCTACGGCACCGGCATCGTCCTGGTCGGTCTGTTCGCCTTCCCGTACTACGCGCTGCTCAACAGCCGCCAGAACGGCCTCATTCTGCTCGCGATCGTTCTGTCGCTGGTGCTGCACGACATCATGTACGGCCCGCAGGCGGCGCTGATCGCCGAGACATTCGGTACCGGCGTCCGGTACAGCGGCGCCGGGCTGGGCTACCAGCTCGCGTCGGTGATCGCGGGGGGACCCGCGCCGCTCATCGCCACGGCGATCCTCGCCGCGACCGGCGAATCGACCTGGATATCGCTGTACATCATCGGGTGCGCCGTGGTGTCCCTGATCGGCCTGCTGCTCATGCCGAAGCCACACGCCAGCGTCGAGGCCGACGCCGAGGAGCTCGAACGGGACCTGGCTCGCTGACGAACAGCCTGGCGGCGGGCGTCCCCGCCGCCAGTGGGGTTCAGCTGCCCCGCTCGACCAGGAAGACCGGGATCTGGCGGTCGGTCTTCTTCTGGTAGTCGGCGTAGTCGGGGAAGGCAGCGACAGCGCGCTCCCACCACGCGGCCTTCTCCTCGCCGGTGAGCTCGCGGGCCACGCCGTCCCATGGCTCGGGCCCGTCCTGCACGGTCACCTGGTCGGGGTGGTTGCGGACGTTGGCCACCCATGCCGGGTCCGTGGGGGCACCCCCCATGGAGCCCACCATCAGGTAGGCACCGTCGTTCTCCACCTTCATGAGCGGCTGCTTGCGCACGTTCCCGCTCTTCGCACCACGCGTGCTGTAGATGACCACGGGTAGACCACGGTCGCGCAACGTGTTGCCCTCCCGGCCACCGGTGCGCTCGTAGAGCTCCACCTGGTCGCGGACCCACTTCTGCGGACTCGGTTCGTATTCACCCTCGAGAGCCATGCGTCGAATCTAGGTCGACCGGCCCTTCTCGGCACGGGGAGGTGTGTAGTCGATGGTGTGCGGCACGAAGTAGCTGAGGTTGTCGGTGATGAGCCCATCGCTCTCCCGGATGCCCATCCCGGCCGGCTCGCCGTCGACCATCCACACGCCCAGCACGGGGTAGTGGGGTCCGTCGACGCCAGGGAAGTTCGGCAACGGCATGAACTCCTGGACGACGAAGCCCTCGGTGCCGTAGCGGCCGGGCTGTTCCTCGGCCACCGCGCCGTCGCGGACGATCGCGACGTTGGCGCCCTCACGGCCCCAGAGCGGCTTGCGCACGTAGTCCCGCCACGACGACGGCATCTCATCGGCGAAGTAGGCCGGCAGCAGGTACTGGCCGAGCACCGGGTCGCTGCCGAAGAGCTGCCACAGGATCGGCAGCAGCGCCTTGGTGCTCCACATCATCTTGTAGGCGGGTTCGACCCAGGTCGTCCCGCCGGGGCGCATGGAGTCGGCGAGGACGGCGGGGCCGAACTCGTCCTCGATCAGCCACTCCCAGGGATAGAGCTTGAAGACGATGTCGAGATGGCGGCCCTGCTGGTCGTAGAACCGTCCGTCGCCGTCGTCGAGCACGATGTCCTCGACGATCAACTCGATCGCCTCGTAGCCGGCCTGCACCACGGTGTCCATGAGGTAGGCGACGGTCATCCGGTCCTCGCCGGAGGTCTCCTCGCTGGTCCAGGCCAGGTGCACCCGGGGGCGGATGCCGGTCCGCCGCTCCCACTTCAGCAGGTTGCGCTGCCACGCGGCGACGAGCTTCTCGTGCAGCGCGTTCCACTGGTCGCGGCCCTGGCCGGTGAACAGGTGCCAGTTCCACTGCGTGACGGCGGACTCGACCAGCCCCGTCGGCGTGTCGGCGTTGAACTCCAGCAGCTTCGGCGGGCCCTCCCCGTCGTAGCGCAGATCGAAGCGGCCGTAGATGCTCGGCGGCTCGGACTCCCAGGTACGCCGGATCAGCGGGCGAGCCATCGGCGGGATGCGCATCCGGTCGAACAGTTCGTTCTCGACGATGTGGTCGCCCGCGGCGACGCACATCTCGAACAACTGCGCGGCCGCGCCCTCCAGCCGCTGGATCTCGTCCATCGTGAAGTCGTAGAAGGGCCCCTCGCGCCAGTAACTGCGGATCTCGCCGCCGGGCAGGTGGGTGCGGTTGTAGACCAGACCCTGGGCCTCGATCTCGGCTTCCCAGCCGGGCCGGACGATCCCGCTCTCGATGCGGCGCACTCAGCTGCCTGCGCCGGTTCCCGCGCGGTTGCCGGCCCCGCTGCCGATCCCGCCGCTCACCCGCGTACCGCCGATGACCTTCCCGGTGCCCGGCAGGCCGGCCCGCTGACGGGCGGCGGTGTCGGTGGGGTTGATCCGGGTACCGCCCGACGGCAGCACGGAGCCGATCGGCAGGCCCCGGCCGAACCCGCCCAGGTAGAGGAAGAAGAAGCCGGCGCCCGGCCCGTTGTACCCGTCGTCGCAGTACTTGTCGTCGACGACCTTGCCGTTCTCGTCCGTGCAGTAGGCGACCTGGTCGCTCCCGCCACCATCGGTGCCGCAGCCGGCCATGAAGCCGGTTGCCGCCGTCGTGAGCACGGTTGTCGTCAAGGCGGCTCGGACGCGGTTGGAGACCGCCACGACCACTTCCCTTCCCTCGGTTGCTGCCGACGATAGGACGTCGTCCGCCCGCCGTCTTCGCTCAGTGGCCGCGGTCGACGGACAGGCGTCTGGCAGAGTCGCCGAGCCGAGCCCCCGGAGGTCCTCATGAGCAGTCCCACCCCCCAGGTCGTCGTCCGCGGCGAGGCGATGCTGCTCGTCGACCCGGAGATCGCCGACGTCGACGTCACCGTCCGCGTGCGCGCCCGCGACCGGCAGACCGCGCTGGAGCGGTGCAGCGCCCGGCAGCACGAGGTGGTCGCCGTCGTGGCGGCTGCCGGCGACGCGGTCGAGGTCACCGAGACCACCGGGGTGTCGGTCCACCTCGAGGTGCGCGACCGCCGGGCGCCGGGCGAGCCGGTGGCCACGCTGCACACCCGGCTGACCCTGGGCCACCTCGACGCGGTCGGGGAACTCGTGGTGGCTCTCGGTCGGCTCGACGACGTGGAGGTCTCGGGACCGTTCTGGCGACTGCGGGCGGACAGCCCTGCCGCCGAGCAGGCCCGGCTGGCCGCCGTCCGGGACGCCGTCACGCGGGCCCGCCAGTACGCGGCGGCCTTCGGGGCGCACCTGACCGCACTGGTCGAGGTCAGCGACACCGGGCCGGGCGCAGGCGGCATCCGAGTCGCGGCGGCGATGGCCCCGATGGCACGGTTCGAGAGCGAACCCCACCTCGACCTCGTGCCGGCCCGGCAGGAGGTGCACGGCGCGGTGGAAGTGCGGTTCACGATGTCCGAGCCCGACCAGGAGGTATTCCGAGGATGAGGTACCGCGAGGGCGGCCGGCTCGACACGTCCGGCGTCTCCGACCGCCGTGGTCGCGGGGGCATGGGGGGCGGCCGCGGGATCGCAGTCGGTGGCGGCGGGCTCGGCCTGGTCGGCCTGCTCATCGTCGTCGTCCTCCAGCTGGCCGGCGGAGGCGGCGGCGACACCGGTGCCGCGCTCGGTTCACTGGCCGGCCTGGGCGACGGCGAGCAGGCCGACAACAGCCAGCTCGAGCAGCGGTGCCAGAGCGGCGCCGACGCCAATGACTCCGTGGAGTGCGCCGTCGTCGCCGACATCGAGTCCATCCAGGACTTCTGGACGACGACCCTCGGCAGCACCTACGTGCCGACGGACACCGTCTTCTTCTCCGGGTCGGTGCAGACCAGCTGCGGCGCGGCCTCCAGCGGCTCCGGCCCCTTCTACTGCCCGGCCGACCAGCTGGTCTACATCGACCTCAGCTTCTTCGACCAGCTCCAGCAGGACTTCGGGGCGCAGGGCGGGCTGTTCGTCGACGCGTACGTCATCGCCCACGAGTACGGCCACCACGTGCAGAACCTGCTCGGCACCAACGCGCGGGTGACCCCGGGCGAGACCGGTCCCACCAGCGGCACCGTCCGCCTCGAGCTGCAGGCCGACTGCTACGCCGGGGCGTGGGCCAACCACGCCGAGACGGTGCCCGACGAATCGGGCCAGCCGCTGATCGCCGAGATCAACCAGGACGACATCAACCGGGCGCTCGACGCCGCGGCACGCATCGGTGACGACTTCATCCAGCAGAACCTCGGCAGCGGCCGGGTCGACCAGAACGCCTTCACGCACGGCTCCTCCGAGCAGCGGCAGAAGTGGTTCACGACCGGCTACGAGACCGGCGACCCCGCCCGGTGCGACACCTTTGCCACGGACGACCTCGGATGAGCGAGCCGCTCGTCGTCACCCGGGACGGCGCCGTCGCCGTCCTCACCATCGACCGGCCCGAGAAGCGCAACGCCATGACGGCGGGGATGTGGGCGGCGTTGCCCGCCGTCCTCGCTCCGCTGGCCGATGACCCGGGCGTGCGCACACTCATCGTGACCGGCGCCGGTCCCAGCTTCTGCGCGGGCGCCGACATCTCCGACCTGCTCAGCGGGCCGGATCCGGCCGACCCCATGGCCGACCTCCGGCGGGACAACCTCGCCGCCCAGGCCGCGCTGCGGGACTTCCCGAAGCCGACGGTGGCGATGATCCGGGGCCACTGCATCGGTGGCGGCGTGGAGATCGCGGCCTGCTGCGACCTGCGCTTCACCGACCCGACCGGGGTCTTCGGGGTGACGCCCGCGAAGGTCGGCATCGTCTACACGCCGTCCTCGACCAAGGCCCTCATCGATCTCGTGGGTCCGGCGATGACGAAGTACCTGCTGTTCAGCGGTGAACTGATCGACGCGCCGACCGCTCTGCGCGCGGGGCTGGTGGACCAGCTCGTCCCCGCCGAGGACCTCGAGGCCGAGGTGCACCGCTTCGCCGACGTCCTGGCGAGCCGCTCGGCGCTGTCGCAGCGGGCCACCAAGGAGGTGGTCGCGACGCTGACCGCCGGCAGCGACGGCGAGGGGCCGGCCGCGCGCTGGTACCGGGAGACGATCGCCGGCGGAGAGCTCGCCGAAGGGGTGGCCGCCTTCGCCGAGCGCAGACCGCCGCGCTTCCCCTGGCCAACTCGATAAATCGAGTTCGTTTCGGTTGCGCCCCACCCGGGGTACCAGGTGGCCACGGCGCTCCCTGAAGAAGACGGGGATCGATGCGGTATCCGCCGTGTCATCACCGCCTGTCCCGCTCACCCCACGGCGCAAGGATGCGTCGGGCTTTCGTAGCGGTAGGGGTGCGCCCTTCCTGACCACGAATCACTTGCCGAGGAGGACCGATGACTCACTCCATCGACGCCCCGTTCCCGCCCCCCACCACCGCGGGGACGGGCGCCACCACCGCCACGAGCACGTCGCCATCGACCGCTGACGTCGCCAAGGACGAGGCCAAGAACGTCCAGCAGACCGCCGTGCAGGCGGGCAGCCAGGTCGCGTCCACCGCGACCGACCAGGCCAAGGAAGTCGTCCAGGAGACACAGCGCCAGGCCAAGGACCTGCTCGACCAGGGCCGCACCCAGGTCCGCGAGCAGGCTATCTCCCAGCAGCAGAAGGCCGGACAGAGCCTCTCCGCGCTGGCGCAGGAGCTGCGCGGCCTGGCCGACGGCACCAGCTCCGGCGCACCCGGCCCGGCCCGTGACCTGCTCCAGCAGGCCTCGGGCATGGTCGAGACCTTCGCGAGCAAGCTGCAGAACCGCGAGCCGGCCGAACTGCTCGACGAGGTCCGCAGCTTCGCCCGCCGCAAGCCGGGGATGTTCCTCCTCGGTGCGGCCGCTGCCGGTGTCCTCGCCGGCCGGCTGACCAGTGGCGTGAAGGCCTCGCACGGCGATTCCGGGCCGTCGTCCAACGGGATGACCGGTTACCGGGCACAGTCGAACTACGTCGACCCTGCGCCGTCCTACGCGGACGTCCCCAGCACCTACACGGGAACGAGCGCGAGCTACTCGACCGCCGGCTCCGCTCCGCTGCCCCCGCCGCCCTACGGGACCGTGCCCCCCGAGGGCACCGTCGTCCCGCCGGCGGCCCCGGCCGGCTGGGACGACCCGGCGCGCCGTCCCGGTGGGGTGGGCTGAGCGATGAGCTCCCCCTACTCCGGCGCGACGCCCGCGGGAGTCCCGCAGGGCTATACCGAGCCGACGCCGCAGAACTACGCGGCCGACTACAGCGGCGACATCGGGACGCCTACGACCGAGGCCGGTCGGCCGGACGTCGAGGACACCTCGGTCGGCGCGCTGATGGGCGAGGTCGCCAAGGACCTCTCCACCCTGATGCGCCAGGAACTCGAGCTGGCCAAGGTCGAGGTGAAGGCCGAAGCCGCGAAGGCCGGCAAGGGCGTCGGCCTCATGGGCGCAGCCGGGTTCGCCGGCTACATGGTGCTGCTCTTCCTCTCCATCGCGCTGTGGTGGGCCCTGTACCACCTGGTGGGCCACAGCTGGTCGGCGCTGATCGTCGCCGTCATCTGGGGCGTCATCGGATTCGTCGCCTTCACGATGGGCCGCAAGCAGTTGAAGACCGTCAATCCGAAGCCCGAGCGCACCGTCGACACCCTGCAGCAGGTGCCCGGCGCACTGAAGCCCAACTGAACCCCGGCCACGAGCCCATCCAGACTGGAGTTGCAGACATGACCAGCAGTGACCCGGAAGTCATCCGGCGCCAGATCGAGGACACCCGTCGCGAGCTCAGCTACGACGTCGACGCCCTCAACGAGAAGGTCAACCCCGCCCGCGTCGTCGACCGGCGCGTCACCGCGGCCAAGGGCCGTATCACATCGGTGAAGGAGAAGGTGATGGGCAGCGCTCAGGACACGACGTCGTCGGCCCAGGGCATGGCGTCGAACGCGGCGGGTTCGGTGCAGAACGCCGCATCCAGCGCAGCCGACACCGTGCAGGGCGCAGCCTCCACGGCCGCCGATGCGGTCCAGCAGGCGCCCGACGCCATCGTGCGGCAGACCCAGGGCAACCCTCTGGCTGCCGGGCTGATCGCCTTCGGCGTCGGCTGGCTCGTCTCGAGCCTGCTGCCGGCGTCGGAGAAGGAGAAGCAGCTGGCCCAGCAGGCCGAGAGCGCCGTGCGCGAACACAAGGACGCGCTGCTCGAGCCCGCGAAGCAGGCCGCGCAGGAGATGGGCGAGCAGCTCAAGCCGGCGGCTCAGGAGGCCATGGAGTCGGTCAAGTCGACCGCTCAGGACGCCGCCTCGACCGTGGCGGAGGAAGGCAAGTCCGCCGCCGCCGACGTGCAGGGCCAGGCCCAGCAGGCCAAGGAGACGGTGCAGAGCAAGTCCGGCTCCTGATCCATGGGTCGATCGATCCAGCGTCGATCCGACCCGCCCGTACGACTGCGCCCCGCCGGGACTCCTCCCGGCGGGGCGCAGTGCTGTGCTCACCCGGAGGGGTGAGAGCGGCGCCTGGCGCGCTGCAGGCACCTGCTCGGCAGGCCGAAGTCCTGAGGTGACGACGCCGATCGGCCCCCTCCTGGGGCCGCCTGACCGACGGGAGCCACCGTGGACGCGGCCCTGCCCGCCCTCACCGACGTGGCGACCCCGGACACCCTCGGTGTGCGCGTTCTGGTCGCCGACGACGAGGACGACATCCGCGCTCTCGTGGGTCTCGCGGTGCGCAAGGCCGGCTGCGCCGTCGTCGGCTCGGTGGCCGACGGTGCGGCCGCGCTGGACCTCGCCCGCGCCGAACTGCCCGACCTCGCCGTCCTCGACGTCTCCATGCCCGGCGCCACCGGCCTCGAGGTCTGCGCCGCGTTGCGCGCCGACCCGGCCACCGCCCGGATCCGCATCCTGCTGCTGTCGGCCGGAGCGTCCCTCGAGGACGTCGCCGCCGGACTGGCTGCCGGCGCCGACGCCTATCTGGCCAAGCCGTTCCAGGTCTCCGGGCTGGTCCACCAGGTGCGCGCGCTCACTGCACGGCAGCCGGCATGACCACCGTCGAGGCGGGCACCGCCGTCCTCGGGCGCCCCGTGCCCCGCCGACGGGGCCGCCTGGCGGCCGTCTTCTCCGACCAGGGCACGGTTCTCGACCGCTCCCTGCCGTCGACCGTGCTGTTCGCGGTCGCCGCGGTCCTGCTGGGCACCGGGTCGCTCCCCGTCGCGGACGGGGAACTCGTGCTCGCCGGCCTGGCCGCTGCCTTCCTCGCCACGCTGGTGGCCCGTGTCGTCACCCGGCCCGCGGTGGCCGGCGACGTCGCGCTCGTCGTCCCGTTGATCCACCTGGGCGCCGTCGGCCTGCTGTCGGCCGGCACCGCCTCGGCCGGCGTGTTGTTCCTGGCGCTGGCCCCCGTGCTGACGCTGGTCGCCACTCCCGGACGGCGCGGCGTCCTCGTCGCGGCCCTGGGCACGGCCGCCGTCCTGGTGCTCCCCGGGCTGCTCGCGGGCAGTACCACCCCGACCGGTTCACTGAGCGTCGCGCTGCTGCTGGGCCCCCTCGCGGTGGGCCTCGGTGGCCTCGGCGTCAACGAGACCGCCCGCCGGCTGGGCGGGCAGGCGGCCCGGATCGACCGGCTGGAGAGCGAGCGAGCCGTGTTGCTCGCGCAGGTGCAGACCCGGGCCGACGAACTCGACCTGGCCACCCGCATGCTCGCCGCCCGCGCGCAGACCATGACCAGCGTCATCGACGCGGTCACCGAGCAGTCGATCATCGGCACCGACCGCGACGGCATCATCCGCGTCTGGAACCCCGGCGCGGAGAAGATGCTCGGCCTGCCGCGCCCCGAGGTCGTCCGCAAGCGCTCGATCCTGGAGTTCCACCTGCCGGAGGAGCTCGAGGCCGCCGCCGAGGAGGGCGGCTCGGCCACGGGGCTCGCCGCGCTCGTGCATGCGGCCCAGGAGCACGGCAGCGACGTCCGCGACTGGACCTACGTGGACGCCGACGCGCAGCAGCGGACCGTCTCGGTCGCCATCACCCCTCGCACCGACGACCAGGGGGCGCACGCCGGCTGGAACTTCGTCGGCACCGACATGACCGAGGCCCGCGCCACCGAGCGCATGAAGGACCAGTTCGTGAGCCTGATCAGCCACGAACTGCGCACGCCGCTCACCTCGATCCTCGGCTACCTCGAGCTGGTGCTGGAGGACGAGGACCAGCCGCTGACCGACGAGCAGCGCTCGTACCTGACCACGGTCGAGCGCAACGCCGACCGGCTGCTGCGTCTCGTCGGCGACCTGCTGTTCACCGCGCAGGTCGACGCCGGCCGCTTCACCCTCGAGCCCGAGGACGTCGACCTCGCCACGGTGGTCCGCTCCGCCGAGGAATCGGTGCGCGTGACCGCTGCCGCTGCCGGTGTCGAGATCGTCGTCGACGTCCCCGAGCACGGTCTCGTGGTCCCTGGCGACGCCGTCCGGCTGGGCCAGGCGTGCGACAACCTCGTCTCCAACGCCGTCAAGTTCACGCCGGGCGGCGGCACGGTGACCCTGTCGCTGCGCACCGCGTGGCAGACGCCCGACGGCGCGGTCACCGCGGAGCCGCGCCCGGATGCGGCCCCCGTCGCCCGACTGGCGGTCAGTGACACCGGTATCGGCATCCCGTCGACCGAGCAGGGCAAGCTCTTCACCCGCTTCTTCCGCGCCTCGACCGCGCAGCGCCACGCCGTCCCCGGTGTCGGGCTGGGCCTGGCCATCACGAAGGCCATCACCACCGCGCACGGCGGCATGCTCGATCTGGTCAGCGCCGAGGGTGCGGGAACCACCTTCACGCTGACGCTCCCCCGCCCCGCCGCCTGACGCTCCCCCGCCCCCGACGGCCACAATGGCCATCGTGGCCGTCGTTGCGGGCCCCCGCCGACCCTGCATCGCGGGGAGCGGGCCGGCCCCCGAAACAGCCCCGAAAAGCCCGGAAACCCGGGAAGAGACCCCGATCGGCGGCTTCTCCGCGCAACCCTTGCGGATTCCTTGCGGATCGCTGGCGGGTGGCCTGCGGTTAGACCTCCAGAGTTCTCCCTGTCGCCGGAATCCCCGGCCGACGAACCGGACACAGGGAGTACGCAGACATGAACGCCAAGAACATCGCCGCCAGCTCCACCGCCCGCAAGGTCGTCGGCTCGCTCGGCGTCATCGGCGCGGCCGCTGCCGTCGCCGGCATGGGCACCTTCGGTACCTTCACCGACAG
>JAOPUS010000317.1 GCA_025963345.1 Blastococcus sp.
TGTGGGGCGCGACGCCGTGGCCGCGTCGTGGTTGTCGCTGCTGCGGTGCAGCGCGGCCCCGGTCACCGCACGGCGGCAGTCGTGGGCGTGCGCATGGGCGGTGGATAGGGTCCGCCGGGTGACTGCCCGCATCGTCCTGTTCGGCGCGACCGGCTACACCGGAGCCCGCACCGCCGAGGCCCTCGTCGCCCGAGGTGCCCGTCCCGTGCTGGCCGGCCGCGACCCCGCCCGGCTGGCCCAGCTGGCCCGGCGTCTCGGTGGCGTGGAGACCGCCCGCGCCGACGTCACCGACCCGCGCTCCGTGCGCGGGCTGCTCGGACACGGCGACGTGCTGGTCACCACGGTCGGGCCGTTTCTGCGGCTCGGGCAGGCCGCCGTGGACGCCGCCGTCGCGGAGGGGGCCGTCTATCTGGACTCCACCGGGGAGCCGCCGTTCGTCCGCCGGCTCTTCGAGCACGACGCGGTCCGCGCGGCCGCCATGGGTGCGGCGCTGGTCCCGGCCTTCGGTCTGGACTACGTGCCGGGCAACCTCGCCGCCGCGCTCGCCCTGACCCAGGCCGGCAAGCGCGCACACCGTCTCGACGTGGGGTACGCGATCGACGGCGCCTCGGGGCAGGCGTTCTCCCGCGGGACACTGGTCTCGCTGATGGGCGTGCTGTTCGAGCCGGGCTTCGCCTTCATCGGCGGCCGGCTGGCGCCGGAGGCCGCGGGCCGCCGGATGTGGCGGTTCGAGGCGAACGGCCGGCCCCGGCGGGGGCTGTCGGTGGGTGGCTCCGAGCACCTGACGATGCCCGGCCTGGCGCCGTCGCTGCGGGAGATCGGCGTGCACCTGGACTGGTTCGGCCCGCTGACGCCGTGGGCGTACCGCCTGGCGCCGCTGTCGGGGCTGGCCGGCCGGCTGCCGGGTGCCGAGCGGTTGGCCCAGCGGCTCGCCGGCTTCATCGGCGGCCGGGTCGGCGAGGCGCCGTCGCAGGCGACCCTCGAGCGCGCCCGCACGCACACGGTCGCCGAGGTGCGGGACGCCTCCGGTGAGCTGGTCAGTCGCGTGCAGCTGAGCGGACCGGAGGCCTACGGGTTCACTGCCGCGATGCTCGCCTGGGGCGCCATCCGCGCCGCGGAGTCCGGGGTGCGCGGTACCGGCACGCTGGGCCCGGTGCAGGCGTTCGGCCTCGACGAGCTCACCGCCGGCGCGGCCGAGGCAGGCCTCGCGCGTTCGTGAACGTCGTGTGCGTCGACATCGGCTCCACGTACACGAAGGCCGCCCTGGTCGACGTCCGCACGTCGTGGCCTGCTCCAGCGCCGGAGGCGGGCTGCGCCTGGCCGTCGTCGGCTACGAGGAGCTGATCAGCCGGATGTCGTCCTCCTGGCCGGGGGGACGGACGGCGGCGAGGCCTCGGTGCTGAGGCACAACGCGGCAGCCCTGACCGGGATGGACTGGTCCGTCCCGGTCGTGCAGGCGGGCAACGCCGCCGTCCGCGACGAGGTCGCCGCGGTGCTGCGCGACGGCGGGCTGCCGGTGACAGGGCGGACGACGTCCTGCCCGCCCGGCGCCGCACGGTGGAAGGCGACCTCGGGTCTCCTCCAGCGTCGACGACCTGCGCGCCGCGGCCCGCGCCGAGGGACTCGCACCCGGTGACGACCCTCTGCAGCTGGGGGAGGCGGCCGCGATGGTGGCACTACGCCGGCACCTGCGGGCCGAGGCGGCCTACGGGCCGGGCGGCGCGGGCGCGCGGGGAGTCGGGCTCGTCGTCCTCTCCGGCGGGGTCTTCCGGCACGCCGACCCCGGCGTCGTCGCCCGGCTGGCCGCCGACCGCGGCGTGCAGCGTCCTGACCGGGACGCAGGTGGTCGTCGACCACCGGTACGTGCTGGCGGCCGCGGGACTGCTCGCCGGCGAGCACCCCGCGGCCGCGGCCGGACTGCTCAGGGAGCTGGCCGGCTGAACGTCGCGGCCCACGGCTCGGACGCGGCGAGGGTGAAGCCGGCGACGTCGTCGGCGGCCATGTCGATCGCCGCGTAGCCGCCGTGGCCGGCGCCGATGCAGGCCAGCACCGTGGCCAGGCCGGTCCGCCGCTGGAAGAACGACTGCCGCACCTGCCAGCCGACGACGGCCCGGCGCTGCAGCAGCGCCTGCTCGCGCACCAGCCAGCCGCTGCGGACGCTGAAGGAGCGGGGCCCGGTCGCGTGGCCGAGCGCGGCGTACCGACCCAGCCCCAGCGGGATGCCCAGGACGAGAAGCACCAGCCCGACGACCAGGACCCACCACCAGCCGGCGAACACCGTCGCGACCAGTCCCGCTGCCGTGGCCACCAGCCCGGCGAAGACAGCCCGCAGGATCCGTCGGCGGCGCGCCGCCGGGGGGTGGGCGACGAGCGGGCCGGGATCCTCGACGAGCCGGCGGGCCAGCGTCCATGCCTCGGAGCGCGGGCCCAGCGGTAGCAGCTGTCCGCGCCGGGCGGCGTCGCCGAGGCCGGTGACCAGCGCGTTCACCCGGGCCGCGTGGACCAGCCGCATGCCGGCGCCCTCGGCGATCGTGGCGCCGCGGATCCGGTCGATCTCCAGCTCGGTGTGCCGCCGGGTGATCAGGCCGCGGACGGCGATCAGCGACCCGCCGCGCCGCACCAGCCGGAAGCCCCAGTTCACGACGGCGGCGCCCACCACCGATCCGGCGAGCAGAACCAGCAGCGCCCCGCCGACGACGATGGCGAGGGCCTGGACGCCGGCCAGCTGCGCGTTGTCCAGGTGCGGCCGCAGGCTCTCCGGCAGTTCCTGGGCCAGCCGGAACAGCGCGCCGACTGCCGCCAGGGGGAGGGCGAGATAGCTGCCGACCAGGGGCGCGTAGAACAGCCACCGGTTGTCGAACCGGCCGAACTCCTCCTCGGCGGGAGTGGGCTCGGCGGCGCCGTCCTGACGGACCGGGGCCTGGCGGTGGGTGAGGACGGCGGTCCGCAGCCGGTCGCCCTCGGCGCGGGTGACGCCGTCGACGACCAGTTCCTCCTCCTTGCCGGACACCGTCCCGGCGGCCGCGTCGATGCGGACCCGCACCAGGCCGAACAGCCGGTGCAGGATCGGCGTCTCGACCTCCACCCCGCGGATCCGGTCGTTGGGAACGGTGCGCACCGAGCGGGACAGCAACCCCCGGGTGACGACGACGGAGCTCGGGCCGTCGGTGTAGGTGGACCGCCACCAGGACAGTGCCGCGGTGGCCAGCGACAGGAGCGTGACGCCGACGACCAGGGCGACGACGGTCGTCATCCCGCCGCCCAGCCCGATGGCCGCCACCAGCGGGATGACCGCCGGGACGAACTGCCGGGCCTGGCGGAAGGTGACCGTGTGGACCAGGACGACCAGTGGCGACGTCCGTCGTGCGACGGGCTCGCTCACGTGGCTCTGGTGGACGGGCTCGCTCACGTCGCCTGGTCGCGGACCTGCTCCGCGCGGTGGGCGAGGTCGTCGGCCACCCGCTGGGCGACGTCGGACTCCAGGTGCCAGACCCGCACGGTGCCCTGCGACGACGCGGTCAGCACCGCGACCGTGGACAGGCCGAACAGCTGCTGCAGGACGCCCCGGGTGACGTCGACGGTCTGGATGCGGGAGATCGGCACCAGCGTCCAGGTACGGGTGAGCCAGCCGGTGAGCGTGTAGACCGCGTCGGCGGTGACCTCCCAGCGGTGCACCCGGAACCGGAACCAGGGCCGCACCCCGATCGTCACGACCGCGTAGACGGCGGCCGCGATCGGGACGAGCCAGCGCAGCAGGGGGAACGGGCCGCCCAGGTCGTCCGGCACGAAGATCGCGAACAGTGCCGCGCCGATCCCGAGGACCAGCGAGCCGATGACCCCCTCGGTCACCCAGAGGCTGATCGCGGAGCGGGACAGCGACCAGGCCGGTTCACGCACGGGCGGCGGGGCGGTGGTCATCGGCGCCAGTCTCGCAGTGCGCGCGCGCGTGCCACGATGGAGTGCGTGATGCCGCAGCAGGTTCCTACCGTCCCCGCCGCCGAACTGCCCCAGGACGCCGTCGTCCTCGACGTCCGTGAGGACGACGAATGGGTCCACGGCCACATCGACGGCGCCGTGCACATCCCGATGGGCGACGTCCCGGCCCGCCTGGACGACCTCCCCGAGGGCGACCCGCTGTACGTGACCTGCCGCGGTGGCGGCCGGTCCGCGCGAGTGGCGGCCTGGCTCAACCAGAACGGCTTCGACGCGGTCAACGTCGGCGGCGGCATGGGTGAGTGGGAGGCCGCCGGCCGGCCCATGGTGAGCGAGACCGGCGAGCCCCCCTTCGTCCGCTAGCTCTTGAGTTCGTACTCGGCGAACTGGGTGCGCAGGTCCTTCTTCGAGAACTTGCCGACGCTGGTCTTCGGCACCTCGTCGATGAACTCGACCGCCTCCGGCATCCACCACTTGGCGACCAGCGGCTTGAGGTGGGTGAGGATGTCCTCCTCGGTCGCGGTCTCGCCCTCCTTGAGGACGACGCAGGCCAGCGGGCGCTCATCCCACTTCGGGTGCGGGATGCCGATGACCGCGGCCTCCTTCACCGCCGGGTGGCTCATGATCGCGTTCTCCAGGTCGACCGAGCTGATCCACTCGCCGCCGGACTTGATCAGGTCCTTGGTGCGGTCGGCGATGCGGATGGAGCCGTACTCGTCCATCGCGGCGACGTCACCGGTCCGCATCCAGCCGTCCTCGGTGAGGAGCTCCACCCCGGCGTCGGGGTTGTAGTAGTCCTTCGCGCACCACGGCCCGCGAACCTGCAGCTCGCCGGTGGCCTTGTCGTCCCACGCCTGCGGCTCGAGGGTGTCGGCGTCGACGATCCGCGCCTCCACGCCGAGGAACGGGATGCCGGCGCGGGCGCGCTGGCTCGCCTTGGTCTCGTCGTCGGCGTCCGCGTAGCGCTTCGGCAGCACGCCCGAGGAGGCGACCGGGTGGGTCTCGGTCATGCCCCAGGCCTGCAGGATCGGCAGCCCGATCTGCTCGCGGTAGGCCTCCGACAGCGCCTTCGGCACCGCGGAACCGCCACAGCCGATGTCGCGCAGCTTGTGCGGCTTTCCCGCGAGGTGCGGGAGGACGCCCTGCCAGATGGTCGGGACCCCGGCCGTGAACGTGACGCCCTCGTCGACGATCAGATTCGCCAGCGCCTCGGGCTGCATCATCGCGCCGGGCATGACCAGCGATGCGCCGGCCGCGGGGGCCGCCTGCGCGATGCCCCAGGCGTTGGCGTGGAACATCGGGACGACCGGCATCGCGACGTCCTGAATGCCCAATCCGAAGGCGTTGGGCTGCATCACGCCCATCGTGTGCAGGAACGTCGAGCGGTGCGAGTAGACGACGCCCTTCGGATTGCCCGTGGTGCCGCTCGTGTAGCACATGTAGGCGGCCGAGTTCTCGTCCGTCACTCCGAACTCGACCGGCTCGGCGTCGGCGAGCAGCGTCTCGTAGTCGAGGATCCGCGGGTCGTCGGGGATCTCGTTGTCGCCGCCGTCGTCCATGACCACGACGTGCTGGACGGTCTTCATCGTGTCGATGAGCGGCCACAGCAGGGGCAGCACCGTGCGGTCGACGAAGATGACCTCGTCCTCGGCGTGGTTCGCGATGTAGGTCAGCTGCTCGGGGAACAGCCGCACGTTGAGCGTATGCAGGACGCGACCCGTGGACGGCGCCGCGAAATACAGCTCGAGGTGGCGCTGGGAGTTCCACGCGAACGTCCCGACCCGGCCGTCGGCGTTGATGCCGAGGGTGTCGAGCACGCCACCGAGCCGGCGGGTCCGCTCGGCCCACTCCGCGTAGGTCGCCCGGGTGACGCCTCCGGGGTTGTTGGTGACGATCGTCCCGTCGCCGTAGTGCTGTTCGACGTGCCGGAACATCGAATCGATCGTGAGGGGATAGTCCTGCATCAAGCCGCGCATGGCCGGAGTTTGCCAGTGACCGCGCTCACGAACCAGCCGAGTCAGCCGTAGGCCACGATCACGCCCTCGATGAGTGCGGTCAGCGCGTAGGACGCCGGATGTGTGGCGGTGCTCCGGGCGTCCTCGTGCAGGAACCAGACGCCGTAGTTGTAGGGGTCGGGGCCGTACGACAACGGGACGGTCCCCCAGTTGCAGCCGCCCGGGCCGCTGGGCAGCGTGCCGGTCCGGTAGCTCCTCTGCACGCCCAGAGCGGCGCTCAGTCCGGGGCGAGCCGGGGGCAGGTGGCGATGTGCTCCTCGGTGTTCGCGCCCGGGTAGGGCTTGCCGGCGGGGAGCCACCGGTCCCACTCCGAGGGGGAGGTCAGCGTCACGGGGATGTCGCGACCGACGTCAGGCGGTGAGGACCACGGGCAGTTCGGCGAGGCCGCGGATCACGAACTCCGGACGGCGCACCGGCTCGCCGCCCAGCTCGATCGACGACGTTCGGTCGAGCAGGGCTCCGAACGTGGCCTGCAGCTCGACACGGGCCAACGGCGCCCCGATGCAGAAGTGGACCCCCGCGCCGAAGGTGATGTGCGGGTTCTCGGTGCGGCCGACGTCCAGGGTCTCCGGGTCGGCGAAGACCGCGGAGTCGTGGTTGGCCGAGCCCAGCAGCGCGGCGATCTTCTGGCCCTTCCCGACCGTGATCCCGCCGATCTCGACGTCCTCGGTGGCGGTGCGCTCGAACAGCTGCAGCGGGGAGTCGAAGCGCATGAGCTCCTCGATCGCGGTCGGCAACAGGGAGCGGTCGTCGCGCAGCCGCTGCAGCTGGTCGGGGTTGCGCAGCAGCGCGAGCGTGCCGTTGCCGGTGACGTTGACCGTCGCCTCATGGCCGGCGTTCAGCAGCAGGATGCAGGTGGTGACCAGCTCGTCCTCGGTGAGCTTGTCGCCGTCGGCATCCCGCACGGTGACCAGGTGGCTGACCAGGTCGTCGCCCGGGTTCTTCCGGCGCTCGGCGGCCAGCCCGCGCAGGTAGGCCACGAACTCGTCGGCGGCCCGCTCGGCGTCGTCCTCGCGCTGCCGCGTGCGCTCGTACTCGTACATCTTCACGATCGCGTTGGACCACGGCCGCAGCAGATGACGGTCGGCGTCGGGTACCCCGAGCAGCTCGGCGATGACGGCGACCGGCAGCTGCTCGGCCATCCCGGTGAGCAGGTCGACCGGCCGGGAGCCCGCCGACTCCTCCAGCAGATCGTCGACCAGGCGGCCGGCGAGGTCCTCGACCCACGGCCGCAGCCGCTCGACGTGCCCGCGGGCGAACGCGGTACTGATCAGCCGCCGCAGCCGGGTGTGGTGCGGCGGCTCCATCTCCAGGATCGCGTTGCGGTGGATGAGGTTGAAGCTCTCGAACCGCTCGCCCGGTGCCTTGTCCTGCCAGATCCGGCCCAGCCGCCGGTCCCGCAGGACGGCGTTGGACTCCGGGTGCGTGAACGCCAGCCAGAGCCCCAGCCCCTCGTGCCACTGCACCGGCGCAACCGCGCGGGCCCGGGCGAACGCGGGGTAGGGATCGGCGACGACGGCGGGATCGGTGAGGTCGAGCGGGGCGGGGGCCGAGGTCACGCCGGGGAGCCTAGGTGCCGCGACCGGGCGCTCCGCCGTCCCACCTACGCTGCTGCCCATGGCCACCCGCAAGCGCTCCTCCGCCCTCGCCGCCGCCGCGCCGGAGGGCGTCAACCCGAAGGCCCCGTGCCCGTGCGGCTCCGGACGCCGCTACAAGCACTGCCACGGCTCGGGCTACGCGCCGCCGGTGACCCGCCCCTTCGAGGGTCTTCCGGGCGAGGCCGACTGGGTCGCGATGCGTGAGCTCGTGCCCTCGGCCACCGCCACCCTCCGGACGACGGACGGCCGCGAGGTGACCCTGGCCAGCGTGCTGCCCGGCGGCACTCCCGCGCTGGTCCGCGCCAACGGCGAGATCATGCTCGGGGTCCAGATGCAGACCTCCTCCGACGACGTCAGCCGCGACATCGGGACGGCGCTGGCCGCCGCACTGGAGGCCCCCGCGGGTGCTCCGGTCGACCCGGGCCCGATCGGTGCGGCCGGTTCGGCCGGTCCCCGGCTGCAGGAGCAGCTCGACCCGACCGCGCCGTTCGACGTCGTCGTCCACGACGACTTCGGCTTCTGGCTGGAGGGCACCGACCCGGGCGCCGCGGCGCTGGCCGGGCTGGAGCACGCCAACGAGGCGATCCTGCCGACCGTGCGGCTGGCCGGTCTGGACGCCGCGTACTGGGTGCGGCCGGGCAACGAGCGGGCGCATCTGCGCTGGGTGCGGCCCGAGCCCGAGGAGAAGCTGCTCGACGCGCTGGCCCGGCTCTCGGCGTCGGAGCAGATCCTGCTCGGCGACGGCACCCGGTACGCCGGCGCCTTCCGCGCCCTCGGCCTCGTCGTCCCCGTGTGGGACCTGCCCGCCGACACCCCGGCGGAGGACTGGATCGCGCCGGCTCGTGAGTTCCAGACCCGGTTGGAGCAGGCCCTCGCGGTGACCGAGCCGCTCACCTCCGACGAGCGACGCGCACGCGCCGGCCTGATCTCCCGCCAGATCACCCTGCGTTGATCCAGGGCGGCTGACGCACGCGGCTCGAACTCTCCAGGGGTGCTGCTCGCGCTCCGGGTGTCCTGCAGGACTCCGGGTGCACGAGCAGCACCCCTGAGGCGTGTCCGGCGCCCCGTGTGACCGAGTGCATCCACACATGACGCCAGGGGCGCTGGACGAGTCCGCCGAGGTGCGGGTGGTCTGGAAGCCCGGCGAAGATGTGGATCTCCGGGCTCGACGCGCTGCGCAAGCCGCTGCTGCACCTGCACACCCAGGCCGACGCCGACCTGCCCTGGTCGACGATCGACATGGACTTCATGAACCTCAATCAGGCCGCCCACGGCGACCGGGAGTACGGGTTCATGCTCACCCGCCTCCGCGTGCCCCGGACGACGGTCTCCGGGCACGTGTCGAACCCGCGGGTGCGCGCCCGGGTCGGCGGCTGGCGCGGGCGGCTGCCGGTGCCGCGGCGGCGCGGGGCCTGAAGCTGGCCCGGTTCGGCGACAACATGCGCAACGTCGCGGTGACCGAGGGCGACAAGGTCGAGGCCGAGATCCGGTTCGGGATGTCGGTGAACACCTGGGGGTCGACGACCTGGTCGCGGTCGTCGACGGCGTGGCCGAGTCGGCCGTGGACGCCCTGATCGCGGAGTACGCCGACCTCTACGAGATGTCCGCC
>JAOPUS010000320.1 GCA_025963345.1 Blastococcus sp.
TCAACGGCCGGCCGCTGTCGGTCTGGATCATCTTCATCGGCAACTGCCTCTACAGCCCGCGCGGCCTCTCCCCCGCCTGGCGCCCGCGCCTGGAGGACGGGCTGCTCGACGTGCAGTACCTGCGGGCCGACCTGAAGTTCGGACGTACCCGCGCGGTGCTGGGCACGCTTCTCGGGATCAGCGAGCACGCGCGCAGTTACGGGCACTTCGAGGCCGAGGAGGTCACGGTGGTCTCCCGGTCGGGGCTCAAGCAGGTCGCCTACGACGGTGAGATGGGCGAGAAGGCCACCGAGTTCCGGTTCCGCAAGCGCGCCGAGCTCACCGTCTACTGCTGCCGCACCGACTGATCCAGCATCTAGCCTGGGATCGCGCAGCCCCGGAGTTCCGCATCCGGTCCTACGTGAGAAGGCGGCCGCATGCACGGACGTAGGAATGACGACCCCCTCCTGAGCCCGCAGATCGCGAGCTTGCCCGCTCCGGTCGAGGACGGAAAACCTTCCGGAACCGCCCCGCCTGTCGTCCGGGCGGCCCGGAAGATCATGTTCGCGGCCCTTCCGCTTGCAGCACTGGGACTGGTGGCGGGGCTGGACGCGCTGTCGGACTCGGCCGAGACCGGGTCCCTCCTCCTCCTCGGCCTCCTGGACGAGCCGGCGCACTTCGCGACCGTGTGGCTCTTCCTCGCCGCATTCCTCCCCGTGCAGTACCGGACGATCTGCCTCTGGGCGCTCGTCGGGTCGGTGGCGATCGACGTGGACCACGTGCCGCTCTATCTCTGGCACGTCCTCGCCGCCGATGCCGATTCCCGGCCCGTGACGCACTCCCTCGCCACGGTCGTCGTCCTCGCGGTGGCGGCAGCGGCGGGGTCACCCCGGCTCCGGTCCCCGCTCCTGGGACTCGCTCTGGGCGCCGTCCTGCACTTCTTCCGCGACCTGGCCGAAGGCCCCGGTGTACCCCTGCTGTGGCCCCTGACGACGGCCAATGCCACCCTGCCCCACGCCACCTACCTGCTGGTCCTGACCGTCGTCGCGGTGGCCGCCGTCGCCCGCCGCTCGCTCACCACGCCGCTCGGCATGGACCGGGGCATCCGGCCACCGAGCCGCCGCAGGACACCTTGACGCTTCGGGGGCCCGCACCGCAGGGTTGACCCGCCGAGAGGTCGCGGGGGCGGCCGGCTCTCCGGCCGACCACCCACCGACAGGGACATGCGGGGGTGCGCCGTGATGGACCAGCACGCCCGCGCGTCAGCCGCCGCCGGCATGCCCCGCCTCGCCCGGCATGCCGTGCCGGAGCCGCCTCGCAGTGCGAGCCGCGTGCCGGTACTCCTCTACCACGCGATCACCGACGAGCCCGGCGAGCACATCGCACCCTTCGCCGTCTCTCCCGGAACGTTCCGGCGCCACCTCGACCTCCTCCAGGAGGCCGGCTACCGGTGCCTGACGTTCGGGGACCTGATGCAGCACCGCGCCCGCGCGGCCGAGGGCCACGAAACCGGGATGCCGGAGCGCACCGCGGTCATCACGTTCGACGACGGCTTCGCGGACTTCGCCGATTCGGCCCTGCCCGCGCTCCGTGCGTACCGCCTCCCGGCCACGCTGTACGTCACCACGGGCTGGCTGGTGGGAGGGCCGCGGCGCGAGCCCGGCCCCGCTGATCCCATGCTCGCCTGGTCGCAACTGCCGGAGCTGCTCGAGGACGGCGTCGAGCTGGGCGCGCACAGTCACAGCCACCCGCATCTCGACACGCTGGACACCGCAGCCCTCCGAACCGAGCTGACCCTCCCGAAGGAGCTCATGGAGGACGCCCTGGGGCGGCCGGTCACGACGTTCGCCTATCCGCACGGCTACCACGGCCCGCGCGTCCGCCGCCTGACGCAGGAGGCGGGCTACGAGAACGCCGCCGCGGTGCGCAACGCCCTGTCCCGCCCCACGGAACATCCGTTCAGCGTCTCCCGGCTCACCGTGCGGCGGACGACGACGCCGGCGCAGTTGTCCGGCTGGCTGGCCGGTGTCGACGGCGTACGGACGACGCACCGCGAGCGCCTGGTCACCACCGGCTGGCGGACCTACCGGCGCGGGCGCGCGCTGCTGCGACGTGGGCCCGGATCGGACTTCCGGTGAGCGCGTCAGCAGGGTTCCGGCCGCAGCGGGTGCTGGCCGTCGACCTGGCGACGGGGCACCTGGAGTACCCCGATCCCAAGAACCGCCCGGACCATCCACACGCGCGCGTCCTCGTGCGCTGGCTCGAGGAGAACCTCGGTGTCGTCGAGCTCGAGGTGCCCGACCACGACATCGCCAGGGCGGCCGCCGAGCAGGCCTGGGAGCGGTTCGGCCCGGAACTCGCGGAGGCGATGCTCCGGTACGGGATGCCCCGCCCGGGAGCTCTCGCAGACGTCGCACTCGGCACCCGGGAACGCCCGCCGTCACCGACGCGGCGCACGGGGCCGCTGGTCACCGTCACCATCGCGAGCTTCCGGAGCGCGGGGTCGACCGTGCGGACCGTCCGGCGGGTGCTGGAGAGCGACTACACGCCCTTCGAGGTCGTCGTCGTGGACAACGACGTGGACCCTGCTCCCCTCTCGGCGGCGCTCTCCGACGCCTTCGGCCGGACCCCACAGGTGCGGTGGGTGCACGAGCCGCGGCAGGGCCTGGCCTACGCGCGCAACGCGGGGCTGGCCGCCGCCCGGGGCTCGGTCATGGTGTTCACCGACGACGACGTCCTCGTCGACCAGCACTGGCTGGCGCGGGTGGTCACCGCGTTCGACGAGGCCGACGGCGTGGGCTGCGTGACCGGAGCAATCCTGCCGGCGGAGGTGGAGACGCCAGCGCAGCTGTGGCTGGAGGAGTTCGGCGGCTTCCACAAGGGCTTCCGGAGGCAGGTGTTCGACTCGACGGCGCACCGACACGACAGCCCGCTGTACCCGTACAACGCCGGGCTGTTCGGGTCGGGCGCGAACATGGCCTTCCGCACCGAGGTCGTCCGCGGCCTGGGCGGCTTCGCCGTCGACCTGGGCGTGGGAACCGTCGCTCAGGGCGGCGAGGACCTCGACATCTTCCAGCGCACGGTCTCCGCCGGCCACGCCGTGGTCTACGACCCCAGCGCGCTCATGTGGCACAGCCATCGGCGGTCACTGGAAGCACTCCGTCGGCAGATGTTCCGGTACGGGGTGGGGCTCACGGCGACCGTCACCAAGTGGATGCTCGACGACCCGCGGACGGCAGTTGCGATCCTGCGGCGGGTCCCCGCCGGCACCCGCTACCTCCTGAGTCCGACCTCGAAGAAGAATCAGGGCAAGTCCGCCGGCTTTCCGCCGGAACTCACCCGGTTGGAGCGGCTCGGCCTGCTGTGCGGGCCGGTGGCCTACCTCCGCAGCCGTCACCGCATCCGTACCCGCGGCAGGTCGTGATGACGTCGAGTGAACCGCTGCAGGCCCAGGAGTGGGCGGCGGCCGAGGGGAACCGCACGCCCTCCGCGCGCACCATCTCGGTGGTGATCTGCGCCTACACCGAGCAGCGCTGGGACGACGTCCTGGCCGCCGTGGGATCGGTCCGGAGGCAGAGCCTCCCGGCGCTGGAGACCATCCTGGTCGTCGACCACAATCCCGCACTCCTCGCCGACCTCAGGGCCGAACTCCCGGACATCCTCGTGGTGCCGAACCAGCAGCAGCAGGGCCTCTCCGGCGGCAAGAACACCGGCGTCGCGCTGGCCCGGGGCGAGATCGTGGCGTTCCTGGACGACGACGCCGTGGCCGAGCCCCACTGGCTGAGATGCCTGGCCGCCGCCTACTCGGACCCGGACGTGATGGGGGTCGGCGGTACGACGCTGGCGCGCTGGGCGACCGGTCGCCCCCGCTGGTTCCCCAGGGAGTTCGACTGGACGATCGGCTGCACCTATGTCGGTCGCGAGCCGGGCCATGTGCGCAACCTGCTGGGCGGGAACGCCTCGTTCCGGCGCGAGGTCTTCGACATCGTCGGCGGCTTCCCCGTCGGGCTCGGTCGGACGTCGATCAGCCGGCGGCCCCTGGGTTGCGAGGAGACCGAGTTCTGCATTCGCGTCAACCAGCACATCTCCCGCGCGGCGTTCCTGTACGAGTCGGGAGCCGTGATCCATCACCGGGTGCCCGAGACGCGGGAACGTTTCGCCTACTTCGTCTCGCGGTGCTACGCGGAGGGATGGTCCAAGGCACTCGTCACCCGCAGCGTGGGCGTCATCGACGGACTGTCCGCGGAACGCGAGTTCACCCGGAAGACGCTCGCCCGGGGGGTGCTGCGCGAACTGCGGCAGGCCGCCCGGGGGGACCGCGCAGCCCTGCTCCGCGCCGGAGCCATGGTGGTCGGCCTGGCCGCCGCCGTCTGGGGCTACGCCGTGGGATCGGCGCGGGCCCGCCGCCTCGAACCCGGGGCAGTGCCGGGATGACACAGCGAGTGCCCGTGCTGATGTACCACTCGGTCAGCGAGCGTCCCCCGCGCGGCACCACGCGGCTGTCCGTGCACCCCGACCAGTTCGATGCGCACCTGCGTCTGCTGCGCCGACGCGGCTACCGGACCGCCACCTTCGGGGAGCTGGGCGAGGCCCTCCGCACGGGGGCCCGCCTGCCGGAACGGTCGGTGGTCCTCACCTTCGACGACGGCTACGCCGACTTCCACGACCACGCGCTGCCCTCACTGGAGGCCCGCGGGTTCCTCGCGACCGTGTTCGTCACGACGGGGTGGCTCGCCGACGCCGGCCCGCGGGCAGCCGGGGAACCGTTGGACCGGATGCTGACCTGGTCACAGCTCGGGCGGGTGGCCGGAGCCGGGATGGAGATCGGTGCGCACGGCCACAGCCACGCTCAACTGGACCAGGTGTCTCCTCCGGCGCTCCGGGAGGAGTTGCAGCTGAGCAAGGGGCTGCTGGAGAGCGAGCTCCACAGTCCCGTCCGGAGCCTGGCCTATCCGTTCGGCTACTCCAGCCCCCGGGTGCGCCGCGAGGCCGGCGCGGCCGGATACCGGTATGCCGCGGCCGTCGGCAACACCATGATCGGCGAGCAACCGGACCTGCTCGCTCTCCCCCGGATGACCATCCGGCGCTCGACCAGCCTGGACGTGTTCGACCGGTTGGTGCGCGGCGAGCGGATCGGCCGCACGTTCGCCGTCGACCGTGCGCTGACCTGGGGCTGGTCCCTGGTACGCCGTGGTCGAGCTCCACTGACCCGGATCCGGGAACGGTCAGGACGACGATGAGCGTGGCGGCCCGGCTCAGCGACACCCAGCGACGGGTTGCCCGCAGTTGGGCACAGCCTGTCTACCGGTCCGGCTATCTGCTGGTCGGGAACTCCCTGCTCACCGCGGTGACGGGCGTGGCGTTCTGGCTCCTGGCCGCCCGGCTCTACCCCGCCGAGGCGGTCGGCCTGAACTCCAGCGCCGTCTCGGCGATGATGCTCATCGCCGGCATCGCCCAGCTGAACCTCATGAGCTCGCTGCTCCGGTTCGTCCCGAACGCCGGCCGTCGCGCCGGCTCGCTCATCCTCCCCGCCTACGCCATCGGTGCGATCCTCAGCCTGCTGGCCGCCGTCGCGTTCCTGCTCGGCCTGCGCGTGTGGGCCCCGGCGCTCCAGCCCTTGCTGTTGTCCCCGGTGACCGCCGTCAGCTTCGTGCTCGCGGCTGCGCTCTGGCCGGTGTGGGTCATGCAGAGCAGCGTGCTGGTGGCGGTCGGGCACGCCGGCGCGACGACGTGGACGAATCAGCTGTTCAACGGCCTGAAAGCCGTGCTCCTGCTCGCGTTCTTCGTCGTCCTGCCGTCCTCGGGTGTCTGGTACGCCTGGATGGCCGCGACCGGCGTCGGCGTGCTGACGGGAACGTGGTTCCTGTTCCGGCGCGCCATTCCCCGGTTCGGGGACCAGACGGCGGGGGCGCCGGTGCAGGTGCCGTCGCGACGTGACTTCGTGCGCTTCGCCGGGCCCGATTACGTGGCCGCCCTCGCGTGGATCGCGGGCACGTCGCTCACGCCGATCCTGGTGCTGAACCTGACCGACGCGCGGCACGCCGCCGTCTTCGCGCTGACCTGGCAGATCTGCTTCGTCCTGTACGGGGTGCCCTCGGCCCAGGGACTGGCGCTGGTGGCGCACGCCGCGCGCAATCCCGACGAACTGGTCGCGCACCATCGCCGCACCCTGCGCGCCTCGATCGGGCTCGTCGCCCCGGTCGTCCTGGTCCTCGTCGCCTTCGCGCCCTTGCTCCTGCGGCCGTTCGGGGGCTGGTACGCGTCGCAGGGCGTCGGGACGCTCCGGTTGCTGGCACTGTCCGCGCTGCCGAACGTCCTGGTCACGCTCGCGGTCAGCCGCGCCAGGGTCGAACGGCGAATGGCCACGATCGTGGCCGCGATGACGGCGCTCTGTCTGATCGCCCTGCTGCTGACGTGGCTGCTCGTTCCGCACATCGGCATCGTCGGAGCAGCGGTCGCGTGGCTGGTGGGCCAGACAGTGGTCGCCTCCGCTGTCGGGCTCCGTCGGCTGCGCCGGGCACCGGGACGGCCGGCCGTCGCCGCCCCTCCGGCGGGATCGGCAGCATGACGTCGGCCTCGGTGCAACCGGACCGCACGGGTGCGACGCCCGTGGTCGGGGCGCGGCCGCGGCGCCGGGGCCGGGGGACGCCGATCCGCATCGCCCTGATCGCCCTGACCGTCGCAGCCGCACTGTCCGTGGTCCTGCCCGGCGCAGCGCAGACGGCGCGGCCGCTCCTGGTCTTCTGTGCAGCACTGCTGGTTCCGGGCGCCGCCCTGCTCGGCGTCCTGCCGCGACGGGTCCTGAGAGATCCGACGTGGCCCACGTGGCTGGCCATCTCGTTCGCGCTCAGCTGCGCTCTCCTCGTGGCCGGCGCGGTGGTCATGGCCATGACCCACCAGTGGCATCCCGGCGCGTTGCTCGCGGTCCTTGCCGTGGCCGGCGTCGTCGGGCTGTGCTTCCCCAGAACGCGGGCGACTCCGAGGATCGTCGTGAAGCGGCCCGCGAATCGGTCCCTGGCGATTCTGGGGCTCCTCGCGGCGGCAGTGCTCCTGTGGGCGCTCTCACTCGGGCGCATCCCCACCGCGGGCCTGACCGACCTCGGTCTGCCGCCGGCACTCCCGATCACCTGGTATGCGGGCCTGGCCTGCGCGATCACCGCGGGCCTGGCCAGCGTCCTCGTCGCCAGGTCGGACGGTCTCGCGGCGGTAGCGATCGGCGTCCTGGCGCTCATCCTCTTCGGCACGGTCCCGGCCCTCGGCGTGCCACCCCAGTACTCCTGGGTCTACAAGCACATCGGGGTCGTGCAGTACATCGAGGCGCATCACGGCACCGGCTTCGGTGGTGACATCTACCGACGGTGGCCGGGCTTCTTCTCGGCCGGCGCGGCGGTCGCACAGGTGTCAGGGCGACCGGATCCCGTGGCGTTCGCCGGCTGGGCGGAACCCCTGTTCGCCCTCGTCGAGGCATTTCTCGTCACGGCACTGGGGGGCGCGCTGGGGCTGAGAAGGGCGGCCCGCTGGGCGGCAGGCCTCCTGTTCCTCATCGCCAACTGGATCGGGCAGACGTACTTCTCCCCGCAGGCGCTGACGTTCACGCTGCAGCTCGCGTTCTTCACGCTGCTCCTGCAGTTCACGACACCGTCCGCGGCCCGACCTCTGTGGGACCGCATCAGCACGCGAGTGCGAGGCCGTCGGGGGCACACGGGTCGACCGGCCGCGACCGACGTCCGGTCGATCTCGCCGTATCCGACGACCGTGGTGTTGCTGATCTTTCTTCAGGTCTGCATCACCGTGAGCCATCAGTTGACGCCGTATCTCCTGGCGTTCGGACTGGCCCTGCTGGCGGTGTTCACGCCGGTGAGACCGCGATGGCTCTGGCCGCTGATCGCCGTCCTCCCGGTCGTCTACCTGATCCCCCACATCCGTTTCGTCGAGGACAACTTCGGGCTCTTCACGAGCTTCGACATCTTCACCAACGTGCAGCACGACCAGACCTACGAGCCGTCGCCATCGGCCGGCAAAGCCCTGATCGCGCTCACCAGCCAGGCGCTGTCGATCGTCATCTGGGTCGCCGCACTGGTCGCCCTGATCGTCGGCCTCAGATCTCGCCGGGCGGAGTACCGCATCCTCGGCCCGCTGTTCCTGAGCCCGTTCTTCCTGGTCCTGGCCCAGAGCTACGGGGGCGAGGCCAGCCTCCGGGTCTTCCTGTTCACGCTCCCCTGGGCGGCCCTGCTGATCTCCGCCGCCATGGTGGGAGCGGACCGGCGGCGCTGGCGGGTCTCCTGGGCGGCCCTGTCGCTCGTCGTGCTGGTCCTGTTCGTGCCTTCGTTCTTCGGGCAGGCAGAGCTCAACATCATGCAGAAGGACGAGGTGCAGGCGAGCGCGGAGATCTACCGCATCGGGAAGCCCGGCGGCGTTCTGATGCTGGCCGGCCCGAACTTCCCCCGTTCCAACAGCGGCCGGTACGACGAGTTCGGGTACTCCGCGGGGGCCGACACCCCGACGCTGCTGCAGACGTCGTACTTCCGAGGCCGCCCGCTGGGCTCCCCGGACGACCTCGAGGCCGTGGTCGCGATGATGCAGTCGCACGCGCCGTACGGCTTCCTGGTGTTCTCGACGTCGGAGAACGTCTACGCCGGCGTGTTCGGGTTGACCCAGCCCGGCCAGCTCACCGCCCTGGAGGGTGCGGTTGCCGGGGACCCGCAATTCAGGCTGGTGCTGAGCTCCCCGAACGTGCGCGTCTACGGCTTGGGCGATGCAGTGCGCCCCGGGGTGGTCACTCCGGTGCGGCTCCCCGCGCAGAACTGACGCCCGAACGGCCCGGGTGGTGCGAAGCCGCGGCTGCGGTGAGCACCCGCTCGACGTTGCGGTGCACCCACACCGGATGTGCGGCGTAGCGCGGCGACTTCTCCAGGTTGCCGTCCACGTGGCGCAGCCACGCCATGAGCGCCATGACGTCGGTGTCCACCCGGTCCCCCGGGCAGGCCGCGCGGTGGGCCATGAGGAGGTCTGATTCCGGGGCGGTCAGGGATGCGCTGCGGCGCAGGTCCCGGACGACGTCGCCGAGTTCCCTGCCGTGCCGCTGTGTCCGGCCGACCAGCAGCAGGGTCAGGGGATCGATCCAGGCGGGCTCGCCGTCCCGCGACTGGGCCCAGTCCAGGATTCCCGCCACCTCGGGGGCCGCCGCGCGGTAGATGACGTTGCCGAGGCTCAGGTCGCCGTGCGTACGACTGATCCACACCGCGCGGCCCTCCAGCCCCGACCGGATACGCCGGCGGACGTCGTCGACGAGCGCGAGCCTGCGCGTGCGGCCGAGCAGCATCGGGAGATCGGCGATGCGTGCGAGCGGTGGGTCGATCCAGCCCTCGACGAGCGACCGGGTGGCCACCTCGCGTCCTCCCGTGGCACGGTGCAGTGCGGCGATGCTCAGCACGGCACTGCGCAGCCCCCCGCCGGCCAGGGCGGAGTCGGGGAGCGACGTGCCGACCCTGCCCCGGACGGCCCGCTCGAGCATGTACCGGCGAGGGTCGAGCACGCCGTGGGCCAGGACCTCCGGGAGGAACCGTCGCCACTCGCCGAGCCGGTCGTCGGCCGCCAGGAGGCTCAGGACCTCCTGCTGCAGTGCCAGGCTCGCGTCGCCTGCGGGTGAGCGCGACAGCTTGAGGACGGCGACGAGATCGGCGCCGTCCCGGACCTCGACCACCGCCACGTCGCCGACGGTGGTCAGCCGCCGGCCCAGGCGCCAGGCCTCGGGCACCGCGAACCTCGACCGGGCGTGCTGCAGGCTCGCCTCCTCCTCGGCAGGCAGCGCGCGCAGGTCCTGCCCGTCCGTCAGGCGGTTTCCGCCGAGGAGCCTCGCCAGGTCCCGGAGGGTGCCGGCCAGTTCCCGGACCCGGCTCGGAGCAAGGCCACGCCCTCCGCCGACCATCCCGTTCACGCCCTCACACCGGATTCCGGAGCGGTCGGGCGAGCGGGACGGTGCGCGCCAGCGCCTGCAGTCGCGTGCCCTCCGGGACCCGCAACAGCTGCAGCAGGGTGCGCGTGTCGTCAGAGAGCGCGGGTGGCGAGCACCGCGCACACCCTCCCGGCCGATGCCCGAGAAGACCGCTGACGGCGTCCTGCAGGCCGGCCTGGTAGGGGTGCCGGGACACCCGCGTGGCCACCGCCTTCACCACGTCCTCGGCGTGCTGTGGAACGGCGGAGGTGGCGGCCCAGGCGAGCAGGGACAGGTCGGCGCTCGTGTCACCGACCGCCAGCACGGGCCGGCCGGCCCCCCACTCCTGGAGCAGCAGGCGCACCCCCCTTGCCTTGTCGACCGTGGCGGGCACGAAGTCCGTCTGACCCTCACCGACGACGGCCCGCAGGCCCTCGGGCACGGCTCCGGGGTCCGGCACGAAGCCGCGCAGGCGCCCGCCGGCGTCGACCGCCGAGGCGCGCACCGAGTAGCGGTGGCGCGGATCGATCCGGACGCACGGCTGCCGCGACAGCGTCTCCCGGAACTCGTCCAGGCGGGACAGGGCGGCGTCGGGGACGGTCGGCGACACGCGAGCGGACCGCCGGTCGTAGAGGACCGACCCGTACTCGGCCGCCGCCCCGGCCAGCCCGAAGAGATCCGACATCTGCACGGCGTCGTCGAGGCAGCGCCCCGTGGCCAGGACGGTCCGGTACCCGTGGGCGTGCAGGGCGCGCAGGCACATGACGCTCGCCGGGGTCGGCGCCTCGAAGCCCAGGATGTCGGTCTCGACCACCCCGTCGACGTCGAGGGCGACCACCGGCCCGTCGGCGCGGCACTCGATGCCCGACAGCAGGACCTCGGCCAGGTACCGCCGGAGGGCCTGCGATTTGCGATGGCGCACGGTCGGCGGGTCCAGGGTCCCGTGCCGCTGGAGGTCCCAGAGGTGCACGAGCTCGTAGAGGAGCCAGCGCTCGGACGCGATGCCCCGTCCCGTCCGCTTCTCGTATGCCTCGCGCAGGCCCTGGGCGGAGCGGGGGTCGCCGTCGTGGACCGCAGCTCCCACCACGTCGAATGCGTCGTCGACGCAGACGAGGTCGAAGTTCGAGAAGGCCCGGTCGGTGAACCCGAGTTTCAGCGGACGGCCACTCGCCGGGTCCGCGGCCCAGAGGGTCGGGCGCATGTCCCCGTCCGGTACCGACGGGGCCGCCGTGCGCAGCAGGTGACGCGTCAGGCGGTCGACGACGAGCACCCGGGCCACCGGCCAGAACCGACCGTAGGTGCGGGCCAGGTGGTTGCTCGCCACCTCCCAGACGGGCTGGCGGCCACGGAGCCCGGCGGTGAGGTCCCGGGTGACGGGCAGCGCGTCATGGCGGACGGCGATGTAGTCGGCGACTCCCGACGAGGACGGCGCCCCGCGGTCCCCGTCGTCCGGCCACTCCATGCAGAGGACGCCGTCGCGGGCGGACACGACCGCGGGTACGTGACCGCTCAGGGCCTGGGCGACGACGACATCGTGCTCCCCGTAGTAGCCCAGCCCTGTTCCGGCAGCCAGAACTCTTCTCGTCTCGGTACGGCCGTCGTCGTGCCCCACGTCGACCTCGTAGAGCCGCTGCGCATGCGTCCGCGCCAGAGGTGCGGGACGAGCCAGTGCGCGGATGCCGGTCACCGTGGCCGGCGCCAGGGCGTCGGTGAGCTGACGAGCCACCCGGTCGGGGCCGAGGCGGTGGTGGATCGACCACTCGGGCCACGGGAGGATGACCGACGGGAAGGCCGACAACGTCGCGGGGAGCGCCGGCGCGTCGTCGAACAGCGCCAGGGCGGGCACGATCGAGGTCCTGGCGATCCCGAGGCGCATCAACTCCGCGCACACCCGGGCGACCGCGCCCCCCGAGGTCGGTGGGTCGTCGACGACCACGACCAGCGCACCCCGTTGCCCGGCTGCGCGCAGCGTCCGGGCGTCGGCAGGCGGGGTCCGCTGGTCGGGGCGTGCGCTGACCATCGTGACGTCGGAGCAGCCGGCGCGCCGGAACGAGGCGACGGCGAAGGGAGCGAGGTAACTGCCGGAGGTCCGGATCCCCACCACGACGACCGGCCGCGACCGGTCCGGCCATCTGTCGAGAATCGCGGCCACCAACGCCGCCACGTCGTCGGGGTGCTGATCGAAGGCACGAAAGCAGGAGGGGATCCGGGCCACCGCCTCCCGCAGCCCTGACGGCAGTCCCTCGAGCTGGCGGAGCAGCGCACCCACCTGCTGCGCCTGCGGCCGTCCGTCGTCGTCGTCGTCTCGAGGGAGCAGGGACAACTCGGCGGCCGCGACGGCCAGTTCCGCGAGTCCCTCGCGCCAGCGACCGACCGGACGCGTCCTCGAGAGGGACAGCCCGGCGGGAGCGGGCACGGCACTCGACCGGACCACGGTGTCCAGGGCGACAGCAGTCAACCGTCCGGCCAGGCCGCTGCGTGCCCTGGCCTTGCCGGCCGCGACGACCAGGACCGACGACGTGCGGCTGAGCGCGTCGTCCGTGGCCTGCAGCATCCCTGCCGCTGCCAGGGCGACGTCGGTCCACCGGCGGTGCTCCACCGCGTCCTTCAGCCGGGTACCCAGGTCCTCGACCCGGAAGAGCAGGTTGATTGGCGGTTCGATCACCCTCGTGGCCTTCGCGATGCGGGACTCGCTCGTCCGGCCTGCCGCAATGCGCACTGCGACGGTCCAGAGCGTGCCTTCTCAGGGAACGCCCCCGGAATCTTCATCGGTCACCGCGCCTCGGCGGCGCAGCGTCCTCGCGTTCTGCACGACGCGCCGAGCACCGCTGACGCTGCGTGCGGCGGTGGCTGCCCGACGGTGAGGGGGCGCTGGACGAGCGTGACGAATCGGTACCGGTGAGCCATGCTGTCGCTCGTGGAGGGCGGCCGGGGCGGCGTGCTCCGCGTCCCCCGAGTCTGGCTGCTGCTCGCCGTCGCCGTCCTGCTCGTGGGAGGAATTTTCGTCGTGCCCAGGATTCTCACGAAGACTCCAGGCCCATCGCCTCCGCCGCCACCTCAGGGACCGGCCGGGCGCTGGATGAACGTCATGGACGACGAGTTCTCGGGCACCTCGCTGAATCGCACGTTCTGGCAGCCCAATCGCTTCGGCAAGGACGGTGGTGACGCGCCGTTCAATCCCGACCAGGAGGCTGCCTGGTTCTCGCCGAGCAACGTCACGGTCGCCGACGGCAAGCTCACGCTCACCCTTCGATCCGAACCGCGCACGTTGCTGAACACGGACTTTCCCTACAGCTCGGGCATGGTGCAGTCACCACCGAGCGCGACCTTCGGGCCCGGCTCGTACGTCGAGGCGAGGATCGCGGTACCGCGCTGCGACGGTTGCTGGCCGGCGTTCTGGCTGGACCCTTCGCGGGGATCGCCCCCCGAGATCGATGGCTTCGAGTTCTTCGACACCAGCGAGAACTCCCAGAAACTCCCGTCCTTCACCTATCACCCACCCGACGGCAGCGACCCGAGCCCGAGCAAGTACGGGCAGACGGACGTGGATTACCGAGGCGATTTCCACACGTACGGGATCCTGTGGACCACGGACAAGATCGTGCCGTATCTCGACGGCGTGGCCTACCCCGAGGTCGGCGCGACCGAGGACATCGCGCAGGGCAAGTTGGCGATCATCATCAATCTGTCGGTGATCGCCGACCATGAGCCTGCGGAGGGCTCGACGATGCAGGTGGACTGGGTTCGTGTGTGGTCCCAGCCCTGACGGCTGACGCCGCCTCCCGAGGGGCCTCGTCGGGGGTCGACGAGGCCGGACCCGTGACCACGGACTCGGGGACCGGCCCGGGCTCGCGGAACCGGAGCACCTTCTTCACCGCGGTGCGCAACGAGCGGTCGAGTTCCGTGACCGGGAGACTCTCGACGACGTACTGGCGGTAGGGGTGCGGTCGGGCCCCGAAGCGGGTCTTGAAGAACGCCAGCTCCTCGGATGCGCCCGACTCGCCGAAATCGAGGTGGGTACTCCCTGCCTGACAAGCGTCCTCGATGGCCATCCGGTGCAACAGGTAGTTGGCCCGGGTGGGACCTGCGAGTTCCCTGATCATCGCGCCGTGCGTGTACCTGGTGCCCGCGCCGCGCCACACGATGATCGCTGCGATGACGGTTCCGCCCTGCGAGGCGAGATAGAGACGGAAGCTGGAGGGAACGGCAGCTGCCATTGCCTGGAGTTTCGGCAGGGTGTCGCGACCCCTGTCCCGCAATCGGGACAGCCACAGGGGCTCGTGCTGTTGCTTCGCCCAGCGCCTCACGTTCTGCTCGTGGAGCTCGAAGAACTGCGGGAGAAGCGCGCCGGAGGTGTCGCACTGGACGTCCAGTCCGCAACGCTCCGCCTTGCGGACGGCCCGCCGTCCGCTCTGGGCAAATCCCTTCCAGACGGCATCGAAGCCACCGGTGAGGTCGAGCACGTGCGCCAGCCGGGGCACCGACTTCACCCCGGGCAGAGCGGCCGCGGCCCACAAGGGGCCGGTCCGGGCGGCCGGCTGGATGAGTGTGCGGAGGACGCCGCGCTGCCTCCTCAGGTCCGAGCAGACGGCGGAGACGTCCTCCGGGCGGATCGGAGAATCCGACAGCAGCCCCCCGATGCCCCAGTTGGGCGGGAGGGATCCCTGGTAGGCGATCGCGCCCCCGAAAAGGGAGCGGCGGACCATCGGCATCACGAGCAGACGCCCGTCTGACGTCTCGTACAGCCGAGTGGCGTTCTCGTAGCGTCCCGTCGCGCACACGCCGTCCACCCACTCCGGCGAGTGGAAAGCCTGGGCGTGCGGATCACCCTCGAACGCGGCGCGCCACACGGAGCGAGGTGCCGGCACGGTGACCCCGAGCCCGCTACCCACCGAACGAAGGCGATGACTGGTCTTCACCGAGCATCATCTCCCAGCTGGCTCGCGGCCCTGAGCGGAGCGGACGTAGGAATCCCCGTCACTGCTCAGGAAGCGTGGCTGCTCACCGACCAGCTGGGTAGGCCCTGTCGCGCGGGCGGCACCGACCCAGCCGCCATGTCGTCGCCAGATAGCTGACTGCGGCCAAGGCCGTTCCCTCGACGATCGACCATGCGCGCGAAGCGCCGTGGCGGTCCCCCTGCAGCGTCGCCCGCAGCCCGTGACCGACCGCACGGGGAAGGATCCGGCACACGTAGGCCCGCTCGGTCGACAGCGCCGCCTTCGAGCCGGCCAGTCTGCTGACCAGGGCCTTGGAGCGTCCCTCTGCTGCGCAGCGGCGCCTGAAGTACCGGTGCGTGACCCGGTCCGGTCCCACGGCGTGGTCGCACGAGGCCGCGGGCTCCAGCACGATGCGTCCCCCGGTGTAGGTGCGCCGGGCGCGGATGGCGAACTCCGTCTCCTCGCAACCGGCGGCGTCTGCGCCCAATCGGCCGAACCTGGGGTCGAACCCGCCGACCGCGGTGAGGACCTCCCGGCGGAAGCTCATGTTCGCGCCGATCGGGTTCCGCACCTCGGTTCTCGTCGTGGGCAGTCCCGCGTAACTGCACCCCACGACCCAGAGAAACTCGTCGGGGAGCCAATCCGGCCGCGGGGCGCGCCAGTCGGGGCGGATCCAGCCTCCGACCCCCAGGACTGCCTCGTCCTCGTAGGCCTGCATCAACTGCTCCACCCAGTCGGGCGCAGCCACGGCGTCGTCGTCCAGGAATCCGATGACGTCGCAGCCCGCCAACTCGACGCCGGTGTTCCTCGCGCCGGAGAGACCCCGTGAGCACACATTCGGGACACACCGCACGTCGCGGAAGGCCGTCGCCGCCCGGTCGAGGAGCTCCGGGTTGTGGTCGACGACGAGGATGACCTCGTCCGGCCGGCGACTCTGGCGCCGCATGCTGGTGACAGCAGCCTGGAGTTCAGCCCACCGGTCGACGGTGTACGCACAGATGACCGCCGAGAAGGTCCGTGGGATGCCCTCCCACCCGAACGAGGCTGCGGGACCTGCGGCCGGTCGAGAGCCACTTCGGCGACCATCGGATCGGCTCACGATCCGCCCGTCCGAAGCTGGCCTCGTCCTATCCGCTGGGCCTCCCGCTACTGGAGCCACCGGCTGAACGACCTCTCCTCGATCCAGCGCGCGCCGTTCGGCGGCATCCGTGACCCTACGACTGCTCCCTGGACAAATCCTGTACAGAGAACTCGGGGACGCGCCTGTGACCGCACCATAGGGGCCGCGCCGCCCTCTCCTGGGCGCCCGGATCGCGCCTGCCGGCCCACGGCATGTGCGGCGGCCACGAGCTCCGGGGTGGTCGTACTGGACCTCACCTGGGAAGACCCGGCATGCCGGCTGGGAAGTTTCGTCCGATTCCGCTCCGTATTTCACACGAGCATTCACCTTCCGTGAGCCCCACGCCGGGCCTCCGGGGTGTGGCGGTCAACCTGGTTGCTGCCGGGCCGTCCGCCACGGACCGTGTGATCCGCGGAGGTGGCCCCCGGCCCGCGACAGCGTCGGTCCGCCTCCGGCCCTCGGGCAGCTACACCCGAGACGCACGGAGGAAGGTGGGGTGGGAATCGACGGCGCGAGCACATCTGATGTCGGCCGCGTGGCGTGCCCGCATCAGTCGGAGGCCGTCGTGCCCGGACTGCCCACCGGTGGTCTCGATGTGCCCGTCGAGCGCGGTCGATCCTGGTCGATGGTGCGTCGTGTTCTGCTCGGCACTGCGCTGCTGCTCGCCGCCTGGGCATTCCTCGCTGCCCACGCCACATCCGCCCAGGCCGACGAGAACCTGCCGACCGTCGGCTCGCCAGAGGCGGCTTCGGCGACAAGCACCCCGGCTCTCCTGTCAGCTGCCTCTCTCCCCGCACCTGCCGTCTCGGCCCCGCCTGCACCGTCGACCGCCGAGGTCGTGCCTGGCACCTGCACGGCACCGGCCGGCTGCGATGCCCCCAGCCGTCCGCCCGTAGCAGTGGCGCCTGCACCCCCGGTTGTCCTCGCGCCGGCCGACGTGGCACCGCCGCCCACCACGCCGTCCCCCCGCACCGAGCAACCCCTCAGCGCGTCGCAACCCCTCAGCGCGTCGCAACCCCTCAGCGCCCAGCCGCCTCCCAGCGCCCAGCCGCCTCCCAGCGCCCAGCCGCCTCCCAGCGCCCCGCCACCCGCCAGCGCCCAGCCACCTCCCAGCGCCCAGCCACCTCCCAGCGCGTCGAAGGCCGCCGACACACCCTCGGGCGGCGGGACGCCGGCTCGGCCCGCGGCACGGGGGGACCGCGCCAGGCGTTCGCCGGTCGGCCCCACCGCGGTTCCCGCCGTGCGCACATCGACCGAGACGAAGGCCTCGGGTCCCGCTGACGAGGCGTCCTCCTGCGGTTGCTCCAGCGGGTCCGGCGCCCGTGCGGCCGCGACGATTCCGCCGCGCACGGATCCCACCGGCGCTCATTGCACGCAGCGGGCCCCCACGACACGGGCTCCCGGGCACTCCGATGCTTCCCGGATCACCAAGGCGGGCGACGGCAGACCGGCGAGAGCCACCGGGTGCAAGGAAACGGCGCGCACCCAGACCGCCGCCGGGTCGGGCAGTGGCTCCCCTGCTTCATCTCGCCTTGGTGCCGGCCCTGCGACTGCGACTGCGACTGCGACTGCGACATCAGGCCAGACCGTCGTGGCGCACGCGCCGGTCGCGGGTCACGATGCGGGGCCGGCGGCGGCACCGACCACACCGCCCCCCACGGCCGAGGCGCCGACCCAGAGAGCGAGGTCCGTGCCGCCGATGGCGTTCGTGTCGGACAGCTCCTCCTCCGTGGGCCTGCGCAGGTCGCACGTCGGCGCGGCGGACTCGTGGCCGCTCGGCACGAGCAGCGTGGATTCCCTCGCGACGCCGGGCAGTCCGTCCCCCGGCCTTCAGGCCCCAGCGCCTCAGCCGGGCAACCCCGTCCCGACGACGCCGATCCAAAAGATCGCGCCGTTCGCGCTTCCCTCACGAACAGACGGCTCGAACACTGCTGCCGGCCATTCGGGTGCGGAGCAGCTCACGCCCTGCGCGTTGCCGGGTGCACTCCCGGCGTTCGCCGGCCCAGGACGCCTCGTGCGATCCAGCGACCGATGTGGTGCCGTCGTCGGTGGCGCTGATGACCCGGCCGTGACTCCGGACTGACCTGGAGTCCTCGCCTGCCCAGCACACACCAGCGGGTTTCTGCCCGCAGTCGGGTCGCTGCATGCACTGGACGTGTCCTCGCGCCGCGGTGTCCCGGCCCCTCCCTCGCCACTCGGCCCCCTCGATCGCCCCGGCACGGAACCGGGAGACCTCCAAGGACTTGAGGTCATGACCACAACCTCGCGCGGCGGACGGCGAACAGAGTTCGCGACGCCCGACATCACATACCCGACGACTCCCGACCCCGCGGACGAGCACCGCCGCACCCGCCGCGACGACCTGCTCGCTCCCTTCGATCCCCACGCTCCCCGCCGTGGGGGCGAGCCCCACTCACCTGTCCGACCTGGGACACCCTCCGGGATCGGGGATGACGGCGTCCCGCCGTTCTCCCCGCACGTGGGCACGCTGACGGCGGAGGCGCTGCCCGCCTCCAGTTCCTGGAGGCCGCCCCGGGTCAGCGTGGTCGTCCCGACATTCAACGAAGCGAAGAACCTGCCGTACGTGCTGTCCGCCATCCCCGCGAACGTGCACGAGGTGATCGTCGTCGACGGCAACAGCGTCGACGACACGCTCGCGGTCGCACGGGCCCTCCGCCCGGACGTGCGGATCGTGCTGCAGAACCGGCTGGGGAAGGGCAACGCCATGGCCTGTGGGTTCGCCGCGGTGACTGGCGAGATCGTCGTCATGCTCGACGCGGACGGGTCAGCGGACCCCGGAGAGATCCCGCGTTTCGTCGACGCCCTGATCGCCGGCGCCGACTACGCCAAGGGGACCCGATTCGCCCACGGCGGCGGCAGCACCGACATCACTCCGGTGCGGGCTTGGGGAAACCGGTGGCTCAATCGGATCACCAACCTGCTGTTCGGGACCGAGTACACCGACCTGTGCTACGGCTACAACGCGTTCTGGAAGGAGTGCCTGACCTGTCTTGAACTGGATCCGCGCCCGGGAGCCGACGGGCTCAAGCTGTGGGGCGACGGGTTCGAGATCGAGACCATCATCAACGCCCGCATGGCCAAGGCCGGGATGCGCATCGTCGAGGTCCCGAGCTTCGAGCACGCTCGGGTCCACGGCGTGAGCCATCTGAACACCTGGCGCGACGGGGCGCGCGTCCTGTGCGCACTCGTCGTGGAGCGGCTCAACGACGCGGGCGTGCGCCCGGTTGTCGGCCCGGCGCAGGGCGCGCCGAGACGCGGCCGGGTCCGCCGGGCCCCGAGAAGAGCGAGGTGCGCTCGGCTCGGACGGTCCGGCACTTAGCACCCGCAGGCCCGGCGCGTCGCTATGTTCCACCCATGCGCGGGGTTTCCAGGTCAGGTCCAGGTGGGGTGGACGGCACCGCTGCCGTCGGCGCCAGGTGAGCGTGGGGCCGGGAGACACCGGTGACGGGGGGCCGCACCGAGCGTCAGACCCCGACTGCCGGTGCGGGCACCGGAGGATCGCGCACCAGCACTATCGGCGAGGCACCGACTGCTCGCTGTGCGAGTGCGAGCGGTTTCGCCGGGCCCTGCCCACCTGGCTGCGGGTTCTGCTGCGCTGACA
>JAOPUS010000329.1 GCA_025963345.1 Blastococcus sp.
GTCCACGACAGGTCGGAGGACCACAGAATGACGGCTCGCACGACGGTCGGCGCGGTCCTGCCGCTGCGCCTCAAGCCCTATGTGGACGCGGACAACTCCGCGTTCTGGTCCGGCGGTGCCGATGGCGCGCTGATGATCCACCGGTGCCGCAGTTGCGGCACCTGGTTCCACCCGCCGGCGCCGGTGTGCCGGAACTGCCAGAGCCTCGAGGTCGGCCCGGAGCGGGCCAGCGGCCGGGGCAGGGTGGCCTCGTACACGGTCAACGTCCAGCCGTGGATCCCCGGCTCGGAGCCCTACATCATCGCCTGGGTCGAGCTCGCGGAGCAGCCCGGCCTGCGGTTGACCACCAACCTCGTCGACGTCGAGGCCGAGGACGTGTCCCTCGACATGCCCGTCGAGGTCGTCTTCGAGCCGCACCCCGACGGCGACGTCTGGTACCCCCTCTTCCGTCCGGCGACCGGAGCGACAGCATGACGACGATCGGCGAGCGCACCAGCTACATCTCCGGACTCGGGCAGTCGGCCGTGGGCCGCAACCTGGGCCGTACCGAGATGTCCCTGACCGTCGAGGCCATCACCAACGCCATCGCCGACGCCGGCCTGCGGCCGTCCGACATCGACGGGCTGGTGACCTACCCGGCGGGCGGGAACGGCACGGCGAAAGGTGGGTTCGGTGGCCCCAGCGCGAACGCGGTGCAGGACGCCCTCGGGTTGCGGCTGAACTACTACACCGGCAGCTCCGACGGCGCCGCACAGCTGCAGGCGCTGGTGAACGCGTGCATGGCGGTCGCCACCGGTCTCGCGCGGCACGTCGTCATCTACCGCACGGTGACCGAGTCCACGGCCCAGACGGCGTCGGGACGCCGGGGACTCACGCTCGGGGACAGCGAGCTCGACGGCGAGATGCAGTACCGGCTGCCGTTCGGTGCCCTGTCGGCGACGACCTGGCTGGCGCCGCTCGCCCAGTACCACATGGACCGGTTCGGGCTCACCCGTGAGCAGCTCGGTCAGGTCGCCGTCGTGTCCCGGGCCAACGCGCAGCTGACCCCCTATGCGTTGATGCGCGGCCGGCCCATGACCATGGAGGACTACCTCGGCGCGCGGATGATCTCGACGCCGTTGAGCCTGTTCGACTGCGACATCCCGTGCGACGCATCCACGGCGCTGGTCATCTCGCACGTCGACACCGCCGCAGACTGCCCGCACGTGCCGGTTCAGATCAATGCCCTGGGCACCGCGAGCTGGGGCCGGCCGTCCTGGGACCAGTACGAGGACCTGGCGTCCTTCCCGGGGCGGGGACCTGCCGAGCACATGTGGCAGCGCACCGATCTCACGAAGGACGACGTCGACAGCGCGCACATCTACGACGGCTTCTCGATCATCGTGAACCTGTGGCTCGAGGCGCTCGGCTTCTGTGGCACCGGTGAGTCCGGGGCGTTCCTGGAGGGCGGCAAGCGGATCGCGCGGGATGGCGAGCTGCCCATGAACACCAACGGCGGCCAGCTCTCCGGTGGGCGCCTGCACGGCTTCGGCCACCTGCACGAGGCCGCCCTGCAGTTGCGGGGGGAGGCGGGGGAGCGCCAACTGCCCCGCCAGCCGGAGGTCTCCGTGGTCACCAACGGCGCCGGCTCCACCGTCGGTTGCGCACTGCTCACCCGCGGTCTGGCCTGACCGGGTCCGGCGCCACCCCCATTCGGAAGAGGTAGACGTGGACGTTCTCCGTGGACTGAAAGTCATCGACCTGACGGTGTGGGCGTTCTGCCCCTCAGCCGGGGCCGTGCTGGCCTCGTGGGGCGCCGACGTGGTGCACATCGAGAACCCCGGTGCACCCGACCCGATGCGGGTGTTCGCCGGCGGCTCGGCCGAGCCCGGTGGGGCGCACTGGATGTTCGAGCACTACAACCGCGGCAAGCGCGCCGTGGCGCTGAACCTCGCCGACGAGCGTGGGCGGGACGTGCTCTTCCGGATGGTCGAGGAGGCCGACGTCTTCCTCACCAGCTACCTGCCGGCCACCCGCCGCAAGCTCGGCATCGACGTCGACGAGATCCGGGCCCGGAACCCGCGGATCATCTACGCCAAGGGCACGGGTGCGGGCCCGCTCGGTCCGGAGTCCGAGCGCGGTGGGTACGACGGCGCCTCCTGGTGGGCCCGCGGTTCACTGGCCAACACGGCGATGAGCGTCACCGACACCGACTTCCCGCCCGGCATGGTGGGCCACGGCGACGGGATGTCGGGCCTGGTCTTCGCCGGCGGAATCTGCGCGGCGCTGCTGCAGCGTGAGCGGACCGGGGAGGCGCCGGTGGTCGACTCGTCGCTGATGGGCACGGCCATGTGGTTCAACGGGCCGGCGATCATCAGCAGCACGTTCCCGGTCGAGCAGCAGATGTTCAACGGCAAGCCGCCACGCGAGGCGATGCCGTGGTCGGGCAGCACGTACCGGACGGGCGACGACCGCTTCCTCTACCTGTCGCTGCTCGGGGACCCGCAGAAGCACTGGGTCGACCTGTGCGAGCGGATCGGCCGGCCGGAGCTCGCCGCGGACCCCCGGTTCGCGACGGCGGCCGACCGGGCGGCGAACAACGTCGCGCTCATCCACCTGCTCGACGAGGTGTTCGCCGGCCGCTCGCTCGCCGAGTGGCGTACGGCGCTCGCCGAGGCGATCGGCGTCTGGGCACCGGTCCAGACGGCCCGCGAGATGCACGACGACCCGCAGGCCGTCGCGAACCGGTACGTCCAGGACGTGAAGAGCGGGGGCCGCACGCTGCCGCTGGTGTCGCCGCCGATCATGTTCGACCAGAACGTCGGTGACATCCGGCGCGCACCCGAGTACGGGGAGCACACCGACGAGGTCCTGGCCGACCTGGGCCTGGGGCAGGACGAGATCGACGAGCTGCGCCGCTCCGGCGCGGTCGCCTGAGCGACGACGACGGAGGAGCGGCCATGACACGCAGGGCACTGGTCACCGGAGCCAGCCGGGGCATCGGCAAGGCGATCGCGCTCGCGCTCGCCGAGGCAGGTCACGACGTGGCCATCGGGGCGCGGACGCTGAACAGCGGCGACCCGACGCAGGACCACAGCATGAGCATCCACAAGAAGGACGAGCGGCCGCTGCCCGGCAGCCTCGAGGAGACCGCGCAGCTGATCCGCGAGCGCGGACAGGAGGCGCTGCCCGTCCGGATGGACCTCACCGACCAGAAGTCGGTGGAGGCCGCGGTCGGCGAGGTGCTCGACAGGTGGGGCGGCGTCGACGTCGTCGTCAACAACGGCCGGCACATCGGGCCCGGCCTGATGGACACCATCCTCGACACGCCGCTCGAGCAGTACCGGCTCTTCGTCGAGGCGCACGCGATCGCGCCGCTGCGCATCGCACAGCTGCTCCTGCCCTCGATGCTCGAACGGGGTTCGGGGACGTTCGTCACCATCAGCTCCGGGGCGGGCACGGACTTCTACCCCGTGGGCAAGCCCGGGGCGGGCGGTGCGGGCCTCGGTTACCGGCTCGGCAAGGCGTCCGGGCACACGGTCGTCGGCAGCCTGCTGGCCGAGTACTCCGACCAGGGCATCCGGGCGTTCAACGTCGACCCGGGACTCGTGGCGACCGAGCGGAACTCGATCGAGCTCGCCGAGCTGGGCTTCGACCCGAACATCGGCGCGCCCCCGGCCGCCATCGGCGCCGCCATCACGTGGCTGGTGACCGATCCGGGCTCCGAGCAGATCATGCGCGGGGACATCTCGGGCCAGGAGCTGGCTCGCGAGCGGGGCCTGTACTCCTGGTGAACGTTCTGGTCTACGGGGCCACCGGGATGGTGGGGGAGGCGATCGTGGGTGAACTCCTCGACCGCGGGCACCGGGTCACCGCCGCCAGCCGGCGCGGGGTGGGCCCGGCGGACCGGCCGGGGCTCAGCGTGGTCGCGGCCGACGTGACCGACCGGGCGTCCGTGGGTGCACTCGCGCCCGGACACGAGGCGGTCGTCACGGCGGTGCGGCCGGCCGCGGGGGAGGGGCCCGACCGGGTCGTCGAGGCGGCCCGGTCGCTCGTGGCCACCCTGTCGACGGTCGGCGTCCACCGGGTGCTGGCGGTGGGCGGCGCCGGCGGGCTGCTGGTCGCGCCCGGCGTCCGGGTCGTCGACGACCCGGACTTCAGCCCCGTCTACCGGCCGTTCAGCCTGGCGCACGTCGACGCCCTGTCGGTGTACGCGGCATCGGACACGGCGCTGGTCTGGACCATGATCTGCTGCCCCCGGGTGATCGAACCGGGGGAGCGGTCGGGCCGGTACCGCGTCGGCGGCGAGGAACTGCTCAGCGATGGCGACGGGGTCAGCCGGATCACCAACGCCGACTACGCCGTGGCGCTCGCCGACGAGCTCGAGAGGGCCGCGCACCCGCGCGCGCGGATCTCCGTCGCGTACTGAGTGCCCAACGCGACCGCACCCTGACTGCCACCGGGCCCACCCTGGTGGCGACCGGGTGACGCGTGCCATAGTGCGCTCTATCGAACCGCTTCCCGAAAGGCAGACGAGATGACGACGTTCGCACTGCTCCACGGCGGCCAGCACGGGGGCTGGTGTTGGGACCTCGTGGTCGACGAGCTCGCCGCGCGCGGCTTCCGCGCCGTCGCGCCCGACATGCCGATCGAGGACCCGGCCGCCGGCGCGCGCGAATGGGCGCAGAGCGTGTCCGACGCGCTGGGCGACACAGACGACGACGTCGTCGCGGTAGCGCACTCGATGGGCGGCATGGCCCTGCCGGTCCTCGCCGCCATGCGCCCGGTCCGCCGCATGGTGTTCCTCGGCGCCGTCGTCCCCGTCCCCGGCATGTCGTTCCTCGAGTACCTCGGTACCCCGGAGGGCGCTCAGGCGGTCACGATGCCGATGGGCCCCGACCAGGAACCCGACGAGCTCGGCCGGGGCGCCTGCTCCTGGGCCACCGCACGCACGTACTTCTACCCGGACGTCCCGGAGTCGCTCGCCCGCTCGTCCTGGGAGAAGCTCCGGTCCAACGCGCTCACCGTCTTCGTCGAGCCCTGCCCGCTGGACACCTGGCCGGACGTCCCCTCGACGTCGCTCGTCCTGACCGAGGACGCGGCCGTGTCGCCCGACTGGCAGCGGCTGGTCGCGCGGGGCCGGCTCGGGTCCGACCTGGTCGAGCTCCCGGGGAGCCACTCCCCGTTCCTGACCCGCCCGGCCGAACTGGCCGACGCTCTCGTCCGCATCGCCGGAAGCCCCGACTCCACGACCGTGACGCCGTCCATCGGCACCGCGGCCACCCGCTGAACGGACAGGACAGCCCCATGACCACCGAGACCGCACCGGTGCGGCCCCTACCGCTGATCGACGACGAGACGCGCTTCTTCTGGGACGGGACGCGGGAGCACCGCCTGCTGATGCAGTACTGCGCCGACTGCAAGCGCTACCACCACTATCCGCGGCCGGTGTGCCCGGGCTGCCTGTCGTCGGACATGGCGCCGGAGGAGCTCTCGGGCCGGGGGAGGGTCTACACGTACACGATCGCCGAGCAGGCATTCCACCCGTTCTTCGCCGACCGGCTGCCCTACGTCCTGGTCGTGGTCGACCTGGAGGAGCAGCCCGGCCTGCGCTTCGTGTCCGAACTCGTGCAGTGCTCCCCGGAGGAGGTGTCGGTCGGCATGCCGGTCGAGGTGGTCTGGGAGGACGTGACCGAGGAGGTCACGCTGCCCCTGTTCAAGCCCGCCGGCTCGGCGGACCGCGCGGTGCAGGCATGAGCGGCGCCGGGCGCCGGGTCGCCATCGTCGGCGTCGGCTACTCCACGGTGGGCCGGGACACCGGCCTGTCCCTGAAGCAGCTGATCGCCCAGGGGGCGGCGGCAGCCATGGCGGACGGCGGGGTCGAGCAGGCCGACATCGACGGCGTCGCGATGCACGCCTTCCCGCAGCACTTCGTCCCGGCCTACGAGTGCGGGGCGTTGCTCGGCCTGCCGTCCCTGAAGTGGACCTCGGGGTCGATCGAGGGACCGGCGTTCCTGTCGGCCGGGATCCATGCTGCGGCTGCGGTGGCCTCCGGGACCGCCGACGTCGTGCTGGCGCTACGGCCGATGCTGCGGCTGGGCGCCACCGGACCCACCCCGGGCGCCCGGGCGGCCGGCGGACGGCAGTTCCTCGAGCCCTTCGGGGCCGGTCGCCCGGCGCAGTGGGCCGGGATGATCAAGCAGCGGATGATGTCGGAGTTCGGCTGGGGCGAAGAGGCATTCGGCCGGCAGATGGTGGCCCAGCGGGAGTTCGCGGCGATGAACCCGGACGCGCTGCTGCGGAACCGGATCACCCTCGACGACTACATGAACACCCGGTACGTCGCCAAGCCCCTGCGCCTCCTGGACTGCGACTACCCGGTGGACTCCTGTGGCGCGGTCATCTTCACGACCGAGGAGCGGGCCCGGGACTTCAAGCAGAAGCCGGTCTTCGTCGAGTCCTGGTCGTTCGGGACGAGCGGCGAGTCGGACTTCGAGCTCGCCGAGGACATGACGCGGACGTCGAGCTTCGACGCCGCCGCCGCCATGTGGGCCCGCACCTCGCTGACGCCGCAGGACGTGCAGGTCGCCGGCCTCTACGACGGTTTCTCGCCGATCACCCTGAACTGGATGGAGGCGCTGGGCCTGTGCGGGCGCGGTGAAGCCAGCGACTTCGTCGCCGAGGGCAACACGTCCCTGGGTGGTCGGGTACCGGTGAACTGCGACGGCGGCGCGACGAACGTCGGCCGGGTGCACGGCGTGAACCACGTGGCGGAGGTGGTGCGCCAGCTCCGCGGCACATCCGGCGACCGCCAGCGCCCGGACGCCAAGGTCGGGGTCGCGGCCAACTCGATCGCGGCGTTCACCGCCTGCATGCTCATGTCGGCCGAATGACGACCGGATACCGGCCTGCCCACCGGTAGGTGCACGATCCCCTGGCCCGCGCGGCGGGCTGGGGCAACCAGGAGCTTCCCGCTCCGCTCACGGTTCGGAGGAGACACCCGTGTCCACAGCTGTCGACCTCGGCACGTTCATCATCCGGCTGGCACTCGGACCGATGTTGATCCTGCACGGCTACAACAAGCTCTTCGGGGCCGGCGGCCTCGCCGGCACCACCCGGTGGTTCGAGGGGCTAGGCCTGCGCCCGGCGTGGCTGCACGCCCGGCTCGCGCCGGTCAACGAGATCGGCGCCGGGATCCTGATGACGCTGGGGCTGTTCTTCCCTCTGGCCGCGGCCGCGTTCGTCGGGCTGATGGCCGTGGCGTCGTTCACCGATCATCAGGGCAAGGGCTACTTCGTGTTCAAGGGCGGCTGGGAGTACACCCTGCTCGTCGGGATGGTGGCCGTGGGCATGGCCTCGATCGGCCCGGGTGACTGGTCGGTCGACCATGCGCTCCTGGACTGGCACCTGGAGGGCGTCTGGTGGGCGGCATTCGCCGCCGTGGTGGGTCTCGCGGCTGCGGGGCTGCTGCTGGCGACGTCCTACCGGCCGGTGAAGAAGTCGGACACCGCGGCGGTATGACGGGGCAGGACCACGGCGCCCGGACGCTGACCACCGAGCCGTCGATCCTGGACCTGCTCGCGCTGAGCGAGGTCGGACCGGACCTCTTCCGTGCCGACCTGGTCTACGACAACGGCGGCTTCCTGTACGGCGGGCAGGTGGCGGCCCAGGCGCTTCGGGCCGCCGCGCACACGGTCCCGGCCGACCGGTTGCCGCACTCGCTGCACTGCTACTTCGTGCGGGCCGGTGATCCCGGCCGCGCGACGGAGTACCGCGTCGAGCGGGACCGGGACGGCCGGTCGTTCTCGAGTCGTCGGGTGGTGGCCACCCAGGACGGGCGGCTGATCTTCACGCTGTCCTGCTCGTTCGCCGTACCGCTGACCGGCCCCGAGCAGGA
>JAOPUS010000340.1 GCA_025963345.1 Blastococcus sp.
GCCCGGCCTGCAGGACGTGGAACATGCCCACCCGCACGGCCTGCTGCAGTTCCTCGTCGCCCTCGATCTCGACGTCGGCCTCGTCCCAGTGCTGGTCCAGCAGCTCCCGCTGCTCCCGCACCAGGCGATCCCAGCCGGCCAGCTTGGCCGTGGCCAGGGCCGCCTCGACCTGGTCGCGCAGGGCTGGGCTGGAGCGCCGCGACGACCAGCCGTAGGCGAGGAACTTGACCAGCCGCAGCGAGCCGCCGGGCGGGATACGCGCGGCCAGCGTGTAGCGGGCCAGGTCGCCGTTGGCCTCGATGTCCTCGGTGCTCGTGTCCGGGATCTCGATGACGTGGTCCATGCCGGCCGCCATGCGCAGGTGGCTGCGCTTGGTCTGGTGCACGAGCACGGCCCGTCGTCCGCGGCCCACGGCGAGCTCCGACTGCAGCGGCCGGGCCAGTGCGGCCGCGGCGCGCGGGTCGTCGTCCTCCGACGGCACCACCTCGTTGGCCAGCAGGTCCGACTGCAGGGCCACGTAGAGGTCGCCCAGGTCGTCGGTGAGCTCCACCTTGTACTCGATGGCCGCGATCGACCGGCGCGCCAGCGACACCAGCCGGGTGCTGGTGACCCGCACCGTCCGGCCGCCCGGCGAGCGCCACTCCGTGGACCGGCGGAGGACGCCGGCCCGCAGGTCGAGGGTTCGCGTGTGGTCGATGATCTCGCCGTAGTCGAGGTCGAGCGGCGAGTCCTTCACCAGCAGCCGGATCAGCTTGCCGTCGGTGACGTTGACCATCGTCTGGCCCTGCTCGGGGAACCCGTAGCCGGCCTCCGCGTAGGGCAGCGGGCGCTCCTCGAAGAAGCCGTTGAGGTAGGTGCCGGGGATGACGACCGGCTCGCCCTCCTCGAACGAGCCGCGCATCCCGATGTGCCCGTTGGTCAGGGCGAACACCGACTCGTGCACCGCGAGCGAAGCGTGGTCCAGGCCGACCTCGGTCAGCGACCATGGCTCGATCGGGAAGGTCGCCCGTCCCTCCGTCACGACCGGTCCCCCAGCAACTCCGACAGGTCCTGCACGACGACGTCGGCGCCCTGGGCGGCCAGCTCGTCGGCGTGGCCCACCCGGTCGACTCCTACGACGTGGCCGAAGTTTCCCGCCCGGCCGGCGGCAACCCCGGACAAGGCGTCCTCGAAGACGGCCGCCTCGGCGGGCTCGACCCCCAGCAGGCGGGCACCGGCCAGGAAGGTGTCCGGTGCCGGCTTGCCGCGCAGCCCCTCACGGGCGGCCACGACCCCGTCGACACGGACGTCGATGAGGTCGGCGAACCCGGCTGCGTCGATGACCTGCTCGCCGTTGGCCGACGCGGTGACCACCGCCGTCGCGAGCCCGGCGTCCTTCACGGCCTTCAGGTAGGTCACCGAGCCCGGATAGACCTCGACCCCGTGCTCCTCGAGCTCCTTCAGCACGAGCGCGTTCTTGCGGGAGGCGATGCCCTGAACGGTGGACGCGTCGGCCGGATCGCCCGGTGAGCCCTCCGGCAGGGTGACCCCCCGGCTGGCCAGGAAGTCGCGGACGCCGTCGGCGCGGGCCTTGCCGTCGACGAAGCGGTTGTAGTCCAGCTGGCTGAACTCGGGCGCCCCGGGCTCGTGGGCCCGCAGGAACTCGTCGAAGGTGCGCTTCCAGGCGGCCATGTGCACGGTCGCCGTCCGGGTCAGTACCCCGTCGAGATCGAACAGGCAGGCGCGAATGGAATCCGGGAGGCCCAGGGACCCAGGAGCTGGCACGAGGCGACGCTACCGGCGCCGGACCTCCACCACGTGTCAGGAAGGCTGCAGTCGTGGAACGGCGTCCGCCCCGGCCCATCCGGCCCCACGCGTCCCGTCGAGCGGTCCCGCGACGCCGTGCCTAGGGTCCACTGCGGGAACCAACCCCCGACCGAGGAGACAACCATCATGGCCGACCGGCCAACGCCGCCCAACCCCTACGACTTCCTCCCCCAGGTGCCGAGCTTCTCGGTGACCAGCACCGACGTGTCCGAGGGCACGGCCCTGCCGATGCCGCAGGTCAGCGGAGTCATGGGCGCCGGTGGCGAGGACCGCTCCCCCCAGCTGTCCTGGTCCGGGTTCCCCGAGGGGACCAAGAGCTTCGCGGTGACGGTGTACGACCCCGACGCACCGACGGCCAGCGGCTTCTGGCACTGGGCGGTCGCGAACATCCCGCTATCGGTGACCGAGCTGCCGAGCGGGGCCGGCGACAGGGACGGCCCGCAGCTGCCCGCGGGGTCGACCCAGCTGCGCAACGACGGCGGGTTCGCCGGCTACGTGGGCGCCGCTCCCCCGTCCGGGCACGGCCCGCACCGCTACTTCGTGGTCGTCCACGCGGTCGACACCGACACCCTCGACGTCACCGCGGACACGACGCCCGCCGTCCTGGGTTTCAACCTGTTCTTCCACACGCTGGGTCGCGCCACGCTCGTGGGGACCTACGAGGAGAGCTGAGCGCGGCTCAGCCGGCCGCGCGCGGCTCGGCGACGGCGGTGGTGGCCAGGCGGGCGAACCCGACTCGCTCGTAGATCCGCGCGACGTCATCGTCACCAGCGGCGAGGAAGACCATGTCCGCGGTCTCGGCGGCGTGGGCGACGAGGGCCGAGGTGATGCCGGCGCCCAGGCCGCGCCCGCGCAGCCGCGGCAACGTGGCCACGCCGACGACCTCGCTGACCTCGGTCCCGTCGACGTCGACCGGCTGATGGGACCCCACGGCCACCGGCTCGCCGTTCTCGACGGCCACCATCATCACGGTGCGGCCGGAGGCGATCCGCTCGCGGAGCGCGTCCGTGCGGGCGAGCGCCTCGGCCGAGGTGTCCAGCGGCACGGCCCGGACGTCGCGGGCGCCGCCGGGGTAGGCGAAGGCGGTCGCGGCCACCCGCTGGTAACGCGCGATCTCCGGGTCCTCGGCGCCCACGATGTAGAGGCGGACACCGGCCGGGAGCAGCAGCTCGACCGGGTCGACCGCCACCAGCAGCGGCAGCTCCTCCACGGCGAGCCCGGCCGCGCGGGCCGCGGCGGCCGTCTCCGGCGAGCGCTCCGGCACCCATTCCACCGCGGCGGGCAGGTCGGCTGCCTGCTGCAGGGCGACAGCCGCGCGGACGTCGTCGATGGTCACCGGTCCGCCCTCGGGCCGCGGCCGGGCCGGATAGGGCCAGGCGGGGTCACCGAGGGGGACGTCGAGGGCGCCGGCGGACTGGATCCGAGCGTCCGGCAGGGGTGCTGCGGCGAAGTAGCGCTCGATGCAGTCGAGCAGCCCCGGACGGGTCGGCACACGCAGAACCCTAGACGCGGTCGCCGTGGGCCGGCCGCCGCCCGGCCGGTTCGGCCCCCCGGCCCACCCGGGCGGGTGACCCACACGTTCGGCGGAGGCGCCCCGGACGGCACGATGGACGGCGTGACGTCGGAAACGCGCAGCTCGGTCTCGCCTTACGCGGTGTTCGACCGCGCCTCGTGGCGAGCCCTCGCCGCCGGTTCCCGGCTGCCCCTCGACGAGGCGGAACTGCGCGCCCTGGCCACCTTCGGCGACCGGATCGACCTCGACGAGGTCGCCACCGTCTACCTCCCCCTGGCCGAACTGCTCGACCTGCACGTCGCGGCAAGCCGGCGGCTGTGGGCGGCGCAGGCGGAGTTCCTCGGGAACACCACCGCCAAGGTCCCCTTCGTCATCGCCGTCGCCGGCAGCGTCGCTGTGGGCAAGAGCACCACCGCACGGCTGCTGCAGACCCTGCTGTCCGCGGCACCGGGGTCCCCCCGGGTCGACCTCGTCACCACCGACGGCTTCCTGATGCCGAATGCGGCCCTGGAGGCGCGGGGACTGCTCGGCCGCAAGGGCTTCCCGGAGAGCTACGACCGGCGGGCGCTGATCCGCTTCCTCGCCGACGTGAAGTCCGGTCGCGAGAAGGTGTTCGCGCCGGTCTACGACCACCAGTCCTACGACATCGTCCCGGGGAAGCGCCAAGCCGTCGACCGGCCCGACATCCTCGTGGTCGAAGGGCTCAACGTCCTGCAGGCCGGACGGCGGACCGACGGCACCGCCCCCGAGGTGTTCCTCTCCGACTTCTTCGACTTCTCGGTCTACGTCGACGCCGCCGAGGCCGACATCCAGAGCTGGTACGTGGAGCGATTCCTGGCGCTGCGCCGGACGGCCTTCCAGGACAGCACCGCCTACTTCCACCGTTTCGCCGGGCTCACCGACAACCAGGCCCGCGAGACCGCCCAGGGCATCTGGGCCGCCGTCAACGGGCCGAACCTGCGCAGCAACATTGCCCCGACCCGGTCGCGGGCCCGCCTCGTCCTGCAGAAGGCCAACGATCATTCCGTGCGCCGCGTCCTGCTCCGCAAGCTCTGACCCGACCGACTCGCCGTTCCGACCTGCGGTGATGCCGCGGTGTCACCGGAGGAGTTGGCAGTAGCTGACGACTCCTCCGGGTGATGTGGTGACGTGCATCACTCGGCGTCGCGTCAGTCGGAGCGCACACTTGGCAGAATCCCGTAATCGGATGAACACGCTAAGTAAATCTCGGCACCGTGCCGGGAGCCCGGACGGATGGAACTGCGATGTGCCACCACGTAACGACCTGCCCCGACGCCACCAGCGAGGCACGTGACCTCGCCGCCGTCGTCAGCAGCCACCCCGAGCAGGGGTGGAGCCTGCTGTGCAACGGCGTCGTCCTCTTCGACGATGACGGCGAACTGCTCCCCGACGGCCGCGCCGTCCCGGACCACCACACCTGGCTGGCCCCCGAGCTCGCCGGCGCCTGACCCCCCGGCGGGCTCAGTCCCGCCTGGCCTCGCCGGCAACGCGCTCGAGCCGCTCGCGGTAGCCCCGCCACCAGCCCTCGCCGTGCTCCGGAAGGTTGTCGCCGACGGTCTGCAGGCCCACGGAGCCGTCGACCGGCTCGCGTACGAAGTCGGATGCCCGGCGTGCCGATGGGTCTCGGCGGCGACGTGCAGGAGCACCCGGTGCAGGCTCACCTCGCGCCCGCCCGGCCCCCACCAGGGGACCCGGCCGACGGCGCCGAGCCCGAGTGCGTCGACCGCCGCCTCCACGTATGCCCACGCCCCGCGGTACGCCGCAACGATCTGCTCGCGGGACTCCTCGGCCGTGGCCCACATGTCGTCGTTGGCCTCGTAGCCGTCGTCGAACCCGGGTGCGGCCGCTCGGTCGGCCGGCCGACCGGGATGCCCACGTAGCCCAGCTCGACGACCGTCAGGTGCTTGACCAGACCGAGCAGATCGGTGCCGGTCATGGCCGAGACTCCGCCAGCGCCTACCGACAGGACGATCCGGGTCCGGTCAGGCCTGGGCGCCCACCACGTCGGCCGTCGTCCCCAGGTCGTCCGGCGCACCCTGCTCGCGGCCCGACACCTGGCCGTTGGCCGCGGGCACCGACTCGGAGTCGAAGTCGTGCTCGGCGAACGCCTCCGGCGGCGGGCAGGAGCACACCAGGTTGCGGTCGCCGTAGGCCTGGTCGATCCGCCGGACCGGGCTCAGGTAGCTGCGCCCGACCAGCCCGCGGACCGGGTAGACCGCGGTCGTCCGCGGGTAGGGGCGGTCCCACTCCCCCGCCAACATCGCCAGCGTGTGCGGGGCGTTGCGCAGCGGGTTGTCGGTCCGGTCGTACTCCCCCGTGGCGACCTTCTCGATCTCCCCGCGGATGGTGACCATGGCCTCGATGAACCGGTCGAGCTCGGCCTTGTCCTCGCTCTCGGTCGGCTCCACCATCAGCGTGCCGGCCACCGGGAAACTCATCGTCGGGGCGTGGAAGCCGAAGTCGATCAGCCGCTTGGCGATGTCGTCGTTGGTCACGCCGGTCGCCTTGGTGAGCGGCCGGATGTCGAGGATGCACTCGTGGGCCACCAGCCCGTCGGCGCCGCTGTAGAGCACCGGGAAGTGCTCTCTCAGCCGGGCGGCGACGTAGTTGGCCGCGAGGATGGCGTGCTCGGTCGCCTGGAGCAGCCCGTCCGGACCCATCAGGCGGACGTAGGCCCATGAGATGGGCAGGATGCCGGCCGAGCCCCACGGGGCGCCCGAGATCGGCCCCGGCCCGGTCTCCGGGCCGGCCGGGACGACCGGGTGGTTCGGGAGGAACGGCACCAGGTGCTCACGGACGCCGATCGGGCCCACGCCCGGCCCGCCGCCGCCGTGCGGGATGCAGAACGTCTTGTGCAGGTTCAGGTGGCTCACGTCGGACCCGAAGCGCCCCGGCTTGGCCAGGCCGACCATCGCGTTGAGGTTCGCCCCGTCGACGTAGACCTGCCCGCCGGCGTCGTGGACCGCGCCGCAGATCTCCTGGATGTCGACCTCGAACACCCCGTGCGTCGAGGGGTACGTGAGCATGATCGCGGCCAGCCGCTCGGCGTGCTGGGCCACCTTGGTCCGCAGGTCGCCGAGATCGACGTTGCCGGCCTCGTCGCAGGCGACGACGACCACCCGCATCCCGGCCATGACCGCACTGGCGGCATTGGTGCCGTGCGCGGAGCTGGGGATGAGGCAGATGTCGCGCTGGTCCTCACCGCGTGAACGGTGGTAGGACCGGATGGCCAGCAGACCGGCGAACTCGCCCTGCGACCCGGCGTTGGGCTGCACGCTCACCGCGGCGTACCCGGTGACCTCGGCGAGGGCGTCGCACAGCTCGTCGATCAGCTGCGCGTAGCCGCGGGCCTGCTCGAGCGGAACGAAAGGGTGCAGGTTCGCGAACTCCGGCCAGGTGATGGCGGCCATCTCGGTGGCGGCGTTGAGCTTCATCGTGCAGGAGCCGAGCGGGATCATCGTCCGGTCCAGCGCGAGGTCCTTGTCGGAGAGCATGCGCAGGTAGCGCAGCATCGCGGTCTCCGAGCGGTGCGCGGAGAAGACCGGGTGAGTCAGGTACGGCGTCCGGCGCCGCAGGGCGGCAGGCAGCGCGTCCCCGGCGTCGTCCGGCACCGGGGCGTCGTCCACGACACCGAAGGCCGCGGCGACGGCCCGCAGGGTGTCCACCGTGGTCGTCTCGTCGCAGGCGACGGCCACCGTGTCGGCGTCGACCTGGCGCAGGTTGATCCGCCGGTCGGCGGCCGCAGCCACCACCTCGGCCGCCCGGCCCGGCACGGCGACGGTCAGGGTGTCGAAGAAGTGTCCGTGCACGAGTTCCAGGCCGCCGTCGCGCAGCCAGCCGGCCAGCGCGTATGCGCTGCGGTGCACGCGGGCAGCGATCCCGGCCAGCCCCTCGGGGCCGTGATAGACGGCATAGGCCCCGGCCATGACGGCGAGCAGCACCTGGGCGGTGCAGATGTTGCTGGTCGCCTTCTCGCGGCGGATGTGCTGCTCGCGGGTCTGCAGGGCCAACCGGTAGGCGACATCGCCGTCGGCGTCGACCGACACCCCGACGAGCCGGCCGGGCAGCTGGCGGGCCAGGCCCTCCCGAACGGACAGGTAGCCGGCGTGCGGGCCGCCGTACCCCATGGGGACGCCGAAGCGCTGGCTGGTGCCGCAGGCGACGTCGGCGCCCCACTCCCCCGGCGCCTCGAGCAGCGTGAGGGCGAGCAGATCGGCGGCGACCACCACCGACGCCCCCGCCTCGTGGGCCGCGACGGCCAGCGCCCGGTGGTCCCGGACGGCGCCGCTCGCGCCCGGGTAGGACAGCAGCACGCCGAACGCCCCGGCCTCGGGAAGGTCGGTCGGCCAGCCGGCGGACAGGTCGGCGATGTGCAGGGCGATGCCCAGCGGCTCGGCGCGCGTCTGCAGCACCCCCAGGGTCTGCGGGAGCGTGTCTGAGTCGACGACGAAGACCGCCTCCGGCTTCGCGCGGCCCGCGCGCCGGACGAGCGTCATCGCCTCGGCCGCGGCGGTCGCCTCGTCCAGCATCGAGGCGCCGGCGACGTCGAGGCCGGTGAGGTCGGCGACCATCGTCTGGAAGTTGATCAGCGCCTCGAGCCGGCCCTGGCTGATCTCCGGCTGGTAGGGCGTGTACGCCGTGTACCAGGAGGGGTTCTCCAGGACCGTCCGCTGGATGATCGGCGGGGTGAACGTCCCGTAGTAGCCCAACCCGATCATCGAGGTGTAGACGTCGTTGGCCTCGGCACGCTCACGGAGCAGCGCGAGGACCGCCGCCTCGTCCAGCGCGGCAGGCAGGTCCAGCGGCGTGCGGTCGCGGACGCCTTCGGGAACGCAGGCGTCGACCAGCGACTCCAGCGTGGGGTGGCCCACCGCGGCGAGCATCTCGGCGGTGTCGCCCGGGCGCGGCCCGATGTGGCGGGCAGCGAAGGAACCTGCGGGGTGCAGCGAGCGGAGGGAAGGGAGTGACCCGGCCAGCGGCGGGAGGGTCTCCCCCGACTGCGCCTCCGCGGTCTGCGCACGGTCGACCATTGCTGCGACGCTACCAGCGGCGCGGCGGGCTCCCGGAACGGCTGAGACAGCCGATGCGGATGCGCATGGTCGCCGTTCTCACCCGCTCCAGGGGTGCTTCTCGCGCTCCAGGAGTCCTGCAGGGCCCCCACGCCACGAACAAGACCCCCGAAGCGGGCCCCGAACAGCACGAAGGGCCCCCGCTGAGATGCGGAGGCCCTCGGCGAGGTGGGCGCGTTCAGACCGCGGCGCGGCGCGCGCGGCGCATCGACAGCTCGTCGTCGGCCGACGTGACCGGACCACCGTCGAGACGCTCGGCCGGCAAATCGGCGAGTTCGCCGGAGAGTTCCCGCAGCGCCCCGGAGACCGCGATGCCGAAGACACCCTGGCCAC
>JAOPUS010000343.1 GCA_025963345.1 Blastococcus sp.
CCGGTACCCCAAACCCTGTATGGGGGGCTGGGGTCGGCGGCAGCTCACCTTGGTGCCCAACGGCGACGTCCTGCCCTGCCCGACCGCACAGACCCTGCCGCTTCCGCGGGCCAGCGTGCGCGAGCACTCCCTGGCCTGGATCTGGGAGGGGTCACCGCTCTTCCAGCGTTTCCGGGGCAGGGCGTGGCTGCCCCTCCCGTGCCGGAGCTGCGACCGCCGCGAGGTCGACTTCGGCGGCTGCCGCTGCCAGGCGTTCCAGCTCACCGGCGACGCCGCGCGCACGGACCCGGTCTGCCACCTGTCTCCCGACCACGGGATCGTGGCCGCGGCGGTGCAGGCTGCCGACGAGGCGCCGTGGCCGGGCGATGCGGTGATGACACCCCGATCGCGGCAACCCGCGCGGCGTAGCCGATGACCGGCCATCGGCGGGGGCCGGCCGTACACCCGCCCTGCCCGGTCGACTGCGGCGCGGGGGTGCCTCGGGCATGACGTCGATCTTCGTCTTCATCTCCGGGGCGACGCTGCTGGTGATCAGCGCCGAGAAGCTCATCGCCCACCTCGTCGGGGCGGCGAGCGGTCTCCGGGTGCCGCTGTTCCTGCTCGCCGTCGTCTTCACCGGTGTGGAGTTCGACGACATCACGCTCGGCGTCGGGCTGAACCTCGAAGAGCTCAACGGCGTTGCGCTCGGCGTCGTGCTCGGCACGGCACTGTCCTTCACCGGGGTCGTTCTCGCGCTCGCCGTGATCCTCGAGCCGAGCAAGGTCGACATCCCGCCCGACTACGTCATCGTGTTCGCCGTCGCACCGCTGGTGATGCTCGGGTTCACGCTCGCCGGGCCGCTCAGCGTCACCGACGGACTGGTGCTCCTCGGCCTGTTCGTCCTGTTCATCGGCTACGTCGCCGCCCGGGAGCTCCGCAGGAACGTTCCGGTCCACCGCGACGCGGAGGTGTACGAAGCCGCGGCCGTCGGAGGTCCGGGAGGTGGCGCGCAGCCCGGCCGCGGCGCGGAGACGTACCTGCAGCAGGACGAGTCGGACAGGGGAGGAGCACGGGCCGACGACGAGCCCTTCGCCGAGGTGCGCGAACTGCCTGGCTGGGCCCACCTGGGGCTGGCGGTGCTCGCCCTCGCCGGCCTGATCATCGGCGCGGCGACGACGAGCACCGGAACCCAGGGGATCCTGGACACCTACGGGCTCGAGGGCACGGTGTTCGGCGCCACCATCGTCACCGCCGTCCTGACCCTCGAGGACGTCTTCGTGACGGTGGAGTCCTTCCGGAAGGGCGTGCCGGAGCTGGGGGTCGGGAACGTCATCGGCAGCGTCGTCTTCTCGGTGACCGGGAAGCTGGGCATCACCCTCCTGGCCGGGGACATCGTCGTCGGCCAGGACGTCCTCACCTGGCACCTGCCCGCACTCGTCGCCCTCACCGCCCTCGCGGCGTACTTCCTCTCCACCGGCCGGCTGAGGCGGTGGCACGGCGGCGTCCTGCTGGCTCTCTACGTCGGGTACTGGATCGTCAGCCTCGTTGCGTTCGGCGGGGCTCCGGTCGAACTGGACTGAGCGCGGGTCTCAGGTCCCGCAGAATGACGACGTTCTCGGTGACTGCGCCAGGCGCGCCGTCACCGTGGCCTCGTGGCGACACCCGTCTGCAGGCAATTCCGACCGAGGCGGAGGCGGCCTTCCCGAAACGCGCGCCCGCCAGCCGGCCTTGGGGCGCGGGTCGGGCTGGGTCTTGGCGTGATCGGCCACGAGAGAAGCGGTCGCCGCGGCCGGCGAACTGCTAGCGCCGACTGGCCGGTAGCGGGACTGACGGAACCGGGGACACCCCAAGGTGTCCGCCTGACGGGGGTCACATCACAGCCGCAGGTCGATGTGCCCGGACGGGCGCACGAGATCGAGCCGGGTGACGACAACGCCGGCGGCGGCCCGCAGGAGGGCGAGGTGCTCCGGCGCCAGGGGCTCGTTCTGCGGGGCCTCGAGGTCCAGCTGTGCTGGCGGCTGGGCGCCTGCCGGTAGAAGGCCCGAAGGCCGTGGGCGGCCGTTGCGGGCAGATCGCCGCTGTCGGAGTGCCGAACCCGCAGCACGTCGGTGGGGGTCCGCGGGATGAGCCCGCTCATCGGCAGGTCGAGGTTGTCGGTGCTGGTGTCCGTGAACTTCCCGGCCTGAGCATTGGCCACGTCCCAACCGCACCCGCACCGCCCCGTGGCCCACCACCGGATCGGGCCGGTGTCAGCGGGGGGCACGTCACGCCTTCCGGCAGCTCACGGAAATCGTCAGGTGATGCACCGGAGCCGGATTACTGCCATCCCGGTGTGGGCATGAAGGTGCACGGTCTGAACGCCGTCGCCGCGCGCCAGGGACGGGGGACCGATGACCCAGCCCGGCACCAGGGCAGCCTTGCGGACACGCCGCCCCCCGATCCGTCGAAGACATCGACCGGTCAGCTGGTCGGCGAGCTGACCGAACAGGTCACCCGCTCCGCGAGAATCCGCCGGGCGTGCTCACCGGCACCGCGCTGTTGATGCGGTTGGTCGTGGCACTGGTCTTGTGGAGGAGGAGGCGATGAACAAGGGAGCCAAAGCCGCCTACAAGCCGGTCGGCCTGCTGGGTGGCGTCCTCGCCGGCGCCCTCTCGGGAGCGATCTTCAAGCTGGTCTGGAAGCAGATCTCCAACGAGGACGACGCGCCGAAGGCCCTGGAGAGCGAGTACTCGATGCCCGAGGCGGTGATCGCCGCGGCCCTCCAGGGAGCCATCTTCGCGGCCACGAAGGCGGCGATCGACCGGGCCGGCGCGCGCGGCTTCACCAAGCTCACCGGGAAGTGGCCGGGCGACTGACAGCCTCGCCGCGGGACACCCCTCCCCATCGACCCGCCCGGTCAGACCGGGCGGCTCACCCCCCGGGGGAACCGACATGGCCGACACCGAACACCGCGAGAGCGCGGTCGATCGGATCAAGCAGCGGGTCGAAGAGAAGGCCGGCCGTCGCGCAGCGGCCGAAGACTCCGCGCCACGGAGCCCGCACGCCGACGGTGACCAGTTGCCCGACCACCTGCCCAGCGAGCGGGCGCTGCCTGGCGTCACCGCGGACAGGCCCACCCAGATCCCGCCGCGTGGCTGGCTGCAGATCGTCAAGCGCGCTTGGGCGGAGCACAAGGCCGACAACATGCCGATCATCGCCGCCGGCGTGGCGTTCTTCGGCTTCCTGGCCATCTTCCCCGCCCTGATCGCCATCATCTCGATCTATGGGTTGGTGGCCTCGCCGCAGACGGTGTCCCGCCAGGTCGAGCAGTTCTCGAAGGCGCTGCCGAAGAGCGCGGCCGACCTGATCGCCGAGCAGCTCAAGAACATCACCTCGCACAGTGGCGGGGCGCTGACCGTCGGGCTGGTCGTCTCCATCCTGGTCGCGGTGTGGAGCGCCTCGAGCGGCGTGGGCCACCTCATGGCCGCGGTGAACATCGCCTACGACGAGGAGGAGACCCGCAGCTTCATCAAGCTGAAGCTGCTGTCGGTGGCGCTGACCCTCGGCGCGATCGTCTTCGTGCTGCTCACGGTCGGGCTCATCGCCGTCGTCCCCGCGGTGCTGAACGCACTGCACCTGGGCGTCGTCGGCAGGATCCTGGCGCAGGTGCTGCGCTGGGTGGCGCTGCTCGCGCTCATGGCCGGGTCGCTGGCGGTGCTCTACCGGGTCGCCCCCAACCGGGACGCGCCGAGATTCCGGTGGGTCAGCCTCGGCTCGGTCGTCGTCACCGTCACCTGGGCGATCGTCAGCCTGCTGTTCAGCCTCTATGTCAACAACTTCGGCTCCTACGACAAGACCTACGGCGCCATCGCCGGCGTCATCGTCCTGATGCTGTGGCTGTACCTCACGTGCTACCTGATCCTGCTGGGCGCGGAGATCAACGCCGAGGCCGAGCACCAGACCGCGCGGGACACCACCGCGGGCCGCCCGCGCCCGATGGGCATCCGCGACGCGACGGTCGCCGACACGCTGCCCGACCCGCCGGAACCGACGAAGAAGTCCCACCAGCGCGCCTGAGAGGAGTGTTCCCCCACGATTTCAGCGACCCCGCGAGATGCTTGACGTGTCCTCGCTGACCGGGAGCGGCCGGTGCGGCCGGCCAACTGCGGCTAGGGGCGCGCCCGCACCGCCGCCGGCCGGGCAGATGCGCTGCACCGCGTCACCGCCCGGCTCCGCCGTGACCACGCCGTGGCGGTCGAGGGCCGTGCCACGAACCTCGTGCCAACCGGCACCTGGCCGCGTGATGCCCGACCGGACCCGAGCAGGTGGGCCGTCCACGGATTCGGCGGTCCGGACAGGCGGTGTCGCCCGTACGTCCACTACCCAGGGGATGTCGCCGCACGGCGACAGTCGGCACGCCGACCCGCCGCGGGGTTGCCGACGGGTGTCAGAAGTGGACGTGCACGGAAGGAGCGGAGGTTGATTGCGAGGACTCCGCGCGACGGCGGTGTTCCTGACCAGCAGGTCAGGGCTACAGCGGCAGCCGCTGTTCGTCCCCGGTCAGCCATTCCAGGACCACGATGCTGGCGTCGTCCTGGAGTTGGTCGGCCTGGTGCGTGAGCACGCGCCGCATCAGTCCTCGGACCATTTCCGGTGCCGGTTCCTCGGCGGTGACGGCGGTGCTGATGAAGTCGGCCAGCCGT
>JAOPUS010000380.1 GCA_025963345.1 Blastococcus sp.
GCCGGGGGTCGGCGCAGCCGGCGGCCTCGGTCAGGCCGCGGTGCGCCTGGTCCAGGAGCTGGGTCGCCGCGGCGGGGAGCGCCGGAGGAAGGGGCAGCTGACCGGCGGCCGGCACGGCCCGGGCGGCACCCATCAGTCGTGCACCCGCACGAGCCACCAGCGGTTGCCCGCGGCGTCCCAGGACAGGTCGTAGACGCCGGCGAAGCTCGTCCGCGAGCGACCGGCCCGGACCGCCTCGACCCGCCACACCTCCTGGTTCGCGACCAGCTCGGCAGAGGCGCCCCCCGGGACGGTGGCACCACGCCGCCACCAGGCCGGGGTCTCCACCCAGGAGTCGAGCAGTTCGCCCACGAGGTACCGGGACTCCCCCCGCCAGAACTGCACCGGGCCCAGCGGCCCGCGCTCGACCTGCACCTCTTCGCCCACCCGACCGGCGACCTCACCGAGTACCCGGCTCATGACACACTCCCCACCGTCTTCACCCACGCCCCGCACCGGCCCGGGGCCGCCGCTCCGGGCGGGGAAGAGCCGGGGAGCGGCGGCGGACCGACGGTGTTCGAACATCTGTTCGAACACCGTCCAGTAGACCGGACCCCGGAGTCGTCGTCAAGACCAGGAGCGTCGTGTCGCGCGCGCTCCATGACCGCTCCCCGCCCGCTCTCCCCGGCAGGGATCCGGAGGGGGCACAGCCCGCAGCCCGGTGGCAGGATCAGGACATGACCTCACCCGCACACCCACGGGTGGCCACGGTCGCCCGGCTGCTCACGGAGGGCGGCGGCACTGGTGAGGTGCGCATGCTCCCGGCCGAGGTCCGCACCGCGGCGGCCGCCGCAGCCGCGCTGGACGTCCCGGTGGGCGCGATCGTGAACAGCCTCGTGTTCGAGGCCGACGGCTCCCCCGTCCTGATCCTCACCAGCGGGGCGCACCGGGTCGAGGAGTCGAAGGTGGCCGCCCTCCTGGGCGTGGCCCACGTGGCGCCCGCCCGCGCCGAGTTCGTCCGCCGCCACACCGGCCAGGCCATCGGCGGCGTCGCCCCGATCGGCCACCCGGAACCGATCGGCACTCTCGTCGACGTCGAGCTCGCGCGCTACGACGTCGTCTGGGCCGCCGCCGGACACCCGGCATCGATCTTCCCCACCACCTACGCGGAGCTGCTCCGGCTGACGGCCGGCACGGCAGCGGAGGTCGGCAACGGACCGACCGAGGCCGGTGCCGTCGGCGGCGCCGGGAAGGCGGTCGGCACATGACCGGCACCAAGCCCACGACCCGGGTCGCCGAGCTGCCGATCCGCTGGCTGCGCGACCACATGCACGAGGCCCTGATCATCTACGGGCTGGCCATGGGGTACGACGCCGCCGTCGTCGCCGGGCGCTACGGCTACGCCATCCAGCACACCGACCGGCCCGGCTTCCGCGCCGTCGGGGCGTTCGAGGCCACCCCGGACGGCGAGCAGCTCGTCGGCTTCGGCTACGGCTACCTGGTCGAGCCCGGGCAGTGGTGGCACGACCAGGTACGCGCCGCACTGGACCGGCGGACGGCGAAGAAGTGGCTGCCCGGGGCGTTCGAGGTCTGCGAGCTGCACGTCCATCCCGACCACCAGAGCCAGGGACTGGGCCGCCGACTCCTGCACGCCCTGGTGGCCGACCTGCCCCACCCGGCCGCGCTGCTCTCCACCCCCGACGCCGACACCAAGGCGTTCCGGCTCTACCACGCCGACGGGTTCGTCGACCTCGCCCGCGGCTACCACTTCCCGGGCGATGCGCGGCCCTTCGCCATCCTCGGCGCCCGCCTGCCCCTGCATCCAACCGAGCCGGGACCGGCGAACAGCTGAGCGTGGCGTCTCCTCCCCCGACGGCCGCCCGCGACGTCCGGGTCGACGTGGTCGTCGTCGGCTCGGGCCACAACGGGCTGGTCGCGGCCTGCTACCTGGCCCGCGCCGGGCTCTCGGTCGAGGTCGTGGAGTCCGACCACGTCCTCGGCGGCGCGGTCTCCACCGTCGAGCGCTGGCCCGGCGTGCGTGTCGACCGCGGCTCGAGCGCCCACGTCATCGTCCGGCAGAGCGGCATCGTCGAGGACCTGGACCTCACCGCGCACGGGCTGCGCTACATCGACTGCGATCCCTGGGGCTTCGCCCCCGCCCCGTCGCCGGGCGACCCCGGGCCCGACGGCCGGCCGCTGGTCTTCTCGGTCGACCTCGACGCGACCTGCGCGTCCATCGCCGCCGCCTGCGGCCCGGACGACGCCGCGGCCTACCGGCGGTTCGTGGCGGTGTGGGCCCCCCGCAGCCGGGCGGTCGCCACGTCCTTCGGCCGCCGGCCGACCCCCGCCGGCCTCATCCGCTCGTTCTGGCCGATGGGCGCACCGTCCGGTGGGCAGCCCCGCACGTCGGGCGGCGACCTGGCGGTGGACTTCCTCGGTTCCGGCGACGCACTGCTGGACCGCTGGTTCACCAGTGAGCGACTGAAGGCGTCGCTGGCCTGGTTCGGCGCCCAGTCCGGGCCACCGATGTCCGAGCCCGGCACCGCCGCGATGGTCGCCTGGGTCGCACTGCTGCACGACATCCCGCCGGGCCATCCCGTCGGCGGCTCGGGCGGGCTCACCGATGCGCTTCGCCGGCGGCTCGAGGCCGACGGGGGCCGGGTCGTCCTGGGGGACGGCGCCGCGCGGCTGCTCGTCGAGGACGGCCGGGTGACCGGTGTCGAGACCGCCTCCGGACGACGACTGGCCGCGCCGGCCGTGGTGGCCGCCTGCCACGTGCTGGCGACCCGGGACCTGGCCGGCGAGCACGCACCCCCGGCCCTGGCGGATGCCGCGCCGCCGCTCGGCAACGGCTTCGGCCTCGTCGTCCGGGCGCTCACCAGCGCCCTTCCGGTCTATCCGGGCGTCCCTGCCGAGCAGTCGTTACAGGGACTGCAACTTCTGTGCACCGACCGGGCGGAGCTGGCCGCGGCACACGGCGACTGGGCGGCCGGCCGGCTGCCGAGGTCGCCGGTCCCGCTGGCGATGTGCTTCTCGGCCAGCGACGACACCCTCGCCCCGCCCGGGCAGCACGTCGTCACCATCTGGGGCCAGTGGTACCCCTACGCGCTGGCCGACGGCGCGGACTGGGACGCGCTGGCCGAGGCGGAGGCACGACGGCTGGTCGACGCCGTCGACCGGTACGCCCCGGGCTTCGCCGAGTCGGTACAGCGACTGTACGTCCAGACACCACTGGAACTCGAACGCGAACTGTCGCTGCCGCGTGGCAACGTCATGCACGTGGAGATGGGGCTGGCCAGCATGTTCGCCTTCCGGCCCACGCCCGCGCTCTCCGGCTACACGGTGCCCGGCCTGCCCGGCCTCTACCTGGCCGGCGCCTCGACCCACCCCGGCGGCGGGGTGTCGGGCAACTCCGGGCGGACGGCGGCCCGCGTGCTGCTCGGCGACCGACGTCCGCTCGCCCGCGCACGGACCGCGGCCGCTGCCGCACTGCGCCGCGCCTCCGCACGGATCCGTCCGTGACGATGACCGTCGCCGTCCACGATGTCCCCCGGCCCGCCCTGCGGCGGACCCTGCCAATGGCGCTCGCGGTGCTGCTCGTCCTCACCGCGATCGCCTACCCGTTGACCTCCGGCGCCGGGCGGGACGTGGTCAGCTGGACGATCGTCCTCCTGGGCGCCGGGCTGTCGGTCGCCCACGCGGGCCTGAGCCGCGGTGCCCGGGGCGGGCTGGGTCTCGTCCTCCTGGTGGCGGTCAGCGCCGTGGCCTTCGAGTCCCTCGGGCTGGCCACCGGGTTCCCCTACGGCCGGTACGAGTACAGCGCCGCCCTCGGCCCCACCCTGCTCGGTGTGCCGTTCCTCGTCCCGCTCGCCTGGCTGATGATCGCCTGGCCGAGCTGGGTGCTCGCCGACCGGCTGACGCGAACGGTGCGGCCCGGACGGCGTGCCGTCGTCCGGGTGGGGGTGGCGGCGGCGGTCTTCGCCGGCTGGGACGTCGTCCTGGACCCACAGATGGTCCAGGCCGGGTACTGGACCTGGTCGCATCCGGCGCCCGGACTGCCCGGCATCCCGACCGTGCCGCTGACCAACCTGGCCGGCTGGCTGCTGGCCGGCGCCGTCCTCATGACGCTGCTCGACGTGATGGTGGCCCGGACGTCGGTCTCCGATGCTCCGCGGCTCGGCGACGCGGCACCGCTGCTGGCGATCGCCTGGATGACCCTGGGCGGGGCGCTGGCGCACGCGGGCTGGCTGGGCCTGCCCGGCTCGGCCGCCTGGGGGGCAGGCCTCGCGGTCCCCGTGCTGCTGGCACTTCTCGTTCAGCACCGCGCGGCGCAGGCCCGCCGGTGAGCGGCCGGCTCGTCCGGGTCCTGGCCGGCCTCTCGGTGGCCGGCGCCGTGCACGCGGCGGTCAACGTGGCCCTGCTCCGCCGCCCGCCGGCCGATCCCCCGCCGGTCCGCCGTCCGGTCACGGTGGTGCTCCCGGTCCGGAACGAGGCGGAGCAGGTGGGCGACTGCCTGGCCGCCCTGCTCGACCAGCGCGGCGTCGACGACCTCCGGGTGGTCGTCGTCGACGACGGCTCGACCGACGGGACGGCGGCCGTCGTCCGCGCGGTGGCTGATCCGCGGATCCGGCTCGTGACCGCCGATCCGCCCCCACCGGGCTGGCTCGGCAAGCCGCACGCCTGCGCCGTCGGGGTAGACGCCACGGACCGGACGGACGACGGGATCGTCGCGTTCGTCGACGCCGACGTGCGGCTCTTCCCCGACGCCCTGGCCGGCGCGGTCGCGGTGCTGGACCGCCATCGCCTCGACCTGGTCTCGCCCTGGCCGCGTCAGCTCACCGGCGGCACCGCCGAGCGACTGGTCCAGCCGCTGCAGCAGTGGCTGTGGGCGACGACGCTGCCGCTGCGGCTGGCCGAACGGTCCCCACGGCCGTCCCTCGCCGCCGCCAACGGCCAGTTCCTGGTGCTCACCCGTAGCGGCTACGACCGCGCGGGTGGGCACGGGGCGGTCCGCGGAGAGGTGCTCGAGGACATCGCGCTGCTGCGGGCGGTGAAACGGTCGGGCGGTCGCGGCGGCCCGGTCGACGGATCCCGCCTGGCGGCCTGCCGGATGTACGACGGCTGGCCGGCGCTGCGCGACGGCTACGCCAAGTCGCTGTGGGGAGCGGTCGCCGGCTCCCCCGTCGCGAGCTCCGCCGCCGCGGCCGCCCTGACCGCCGTCTGGGTGCTGCCCCCGCTCGCCGCGCTCCGCGGGTCGCGCGCGGGCCTGGTGGGCTATGCGGCCGGCGTCGTGGGCCGTGGCATCGCGGCCGCCGCAACGGGCGGCCGGCTGTGGCCCGACGTGCTCGCCCACCCGGCCTCGGTGCTGGTGCTCGACCTGCTCATGGCGCATTCAGTGATCGGTCGCCGGCGCGGCACGCTGCGCTGGCGGGGCCGGCCCCTGCCCGCGCCGAAGCGGACGCGCCCGGAGACGATGGGCGCGTGACCTCCCCCGACTCCTCCGCCCGCGTGCACTTCGATCCCCAGGAGATGGAGCCGTCCGCCTTCTACCGGGTGCTCAACTCCGTCGTGGTGCCCCGGCCCATCGCGTGGGTCTGCAGCCGATCGGCCGACGGCGTGCTCAACCTCGCGCCGCACTCCTTCTACACCGTGGCCTGCGTCAGCCCGCCCGTCGTCCAGTTCACCTCGGTCGGGCGGAAGGACTCGCTGCGCAACGTCGAGGCCACCGGGGAGTTCACCATCAGCCTGACGCCCGAGGCGCTCTTCGAGCAGGTCAACGCCACGGGCACCGACTTCCCGCCCGGCACGAGCGAGGCCGAGGCGTGCGGCGTACGGCTGGAGCCCAGCGAGCGCGTCGACGTCCCCCGCGTGGCGGAGTCACCGGTCGCCGTCGAGTGCACGCTGCACTCCACGCTGCGGCTGGGCGACAGCACCGTCGTCTTCGGGCGGGTGCAGGCGATCAGCGTGTGGGAGAGCGCCGTCCGGGACGGCCGGCCGCGGATCGAGCACCTGCACCCGCTGGCCCGGCTCGGTGGCAACGAGTGGAGCACGCTCGGTGAGATCCGTGAGATCCGCCGGATCCCTTACCGGAAGTGGGCCGAGGACCCCACGATCGGCGCGCAGGTACGCGGGGACTGACCTGAGAGCGACCGTCGAGAACCGCTGCTGACCGGGGTGGGCCCGGTGTGGGGCCCGGAGGGTCCCCGCCGGGAACACGGGGACACCCTCGTCGCAGCGGGGGAACGGCGCGTGGCCGGGTCGTCGTCCGGAGGACGGCAGAGCTATGGCCGGTCATCCCAGGTGGGAGGCGACCTCGTCGGCGGCGTCGGCACCGAAGGCATCGGCGAACCGGGCGAGGAAGCTCTCCTTGGGCAGGTCGTACTCCTGCGTGCCGATCACCTCGACCGCAGCGGTGGCGACGGCGGACCCGAGCTGGGTGGCCCGCTCGAGGCTCAGCCCCCACATGCGCCCGGCGATGAACCCGGCCCGCAGGGCGTCGCCGCCACCGGTGGGCTCGACCGGCTTGGTCTCCGGGACGGCGATGACCGATATGGCCTCGGCATCGGCCTGGCGGACCAGGATGCCTTCGGCCGCCCGGGTGGTGACCCAGGTGCCGACGCGGGAGAGCACCTCGTCGACGTCCCAGCCGGTCTTCTGCTGGAGCAGGTGCGACTCGTACTCGTTGGTGAAGAGCAGGTCGGCGCCGTCCACCAGCCCACGGATCATCTCGCCGTCGGCCCAGGCCAGCTGCTGGCTCGGGTCTGCCGCGAACCGGTAGCCACGCTGCCGGCACTCATCGGTGTGCCGCACCATCGCCGTCGGGTCGTTGGGGCCGATCACCACGAGGTCGAGGCCGCCGACCCGGGCCTCCACGGGGCCGAGCTCGATGCTGCCGGCCTCGGACATCGCGCCCGAGTAGAACGAGGCGATCTGGTTGTTGGCCGCATCCGTCGTGCAGACGAACCGCGCCGTGTGCTTGAGCTCCGACCAGTGCACGCTCTGGGTGTCCACGCCGTGCCGGGTCAGCCACGCCTCGTACTCGGCGAAGTCGTTACCCACCGCGCCGACGAGAACCGGCTGCAGGCCCAGCAGGCCCAGCCCGTAGGCCATGTTCGCGCCCGCTCCGCCCCGGTGCTGCACGAGGTCGTCGACGAGGAAGGAGAGCGAGACGTTCTCCATCTGCCCCTCGACGAACTGCTCGGTGAACTTCCCCGGAAAGGTCATCAGGTGGTCGGTGGCGATGGAGCCGGTGATGGCAACGGGCACGGAACGCTCCCTCGAGGCTGGATCGGCGGAAGGGCCGCGCGACGTCGAGTGCCCTGCTGCGGAGCAGCGCACGGGAACACCTTAAGAGCCGCTCCGGCGGTCGGCCCAACGCGCAGGTCGACCCAGCGGTTCCGGTTTCCCTCAGTCGGCCAGCATCCGGCGCAGCGAGACGCCCAGTTGGACGACGCCCACTGCTCCGAGGACGGCCCCGGCGGCCGTCCCCGCGGTCACCACGAGGTCGGCCCCGTCGAGCCCGGACACCACGCCGGCGCCCACCAGCGTGAGCCCGGTCATGATCACCCGCGTCGGGCGCTCCCAGACCGACAGCGCCCCGGTCTCGCGCACCCCCGCCTGACCCGCCCGCGCCCGCAGGTAGTCGGGCAGCCAGCACAGCGCCCCGAAGACGACGGCGAGCCAGCCGGGGGCCCCGGCCGCCCACAGTGCGCCGGCGTAGGCCGCCTCGGTCAGCCGGTCGACGACGGAGTCGAGGACGAACCCGCGCCGCGAGGCCCGGCCGGTCCCGATGGCGAGCGCGCCGTCGAGGGAGTCCAGCAGGCCGGAGAGCCCGACGAGAACGCCGGCGGCCAGGAGCCAGCGCCCTCCGGCGGCGGCCGGGGCGACCGCGGCGGACGCCACCAGGAGGCCGAGCGCCGTCGCGGCCACCGGCGGCAGACCGGCCAGTGGGCGCGCCAGCGCGTAGGCCAGCGACAGCCAGCCGCGCACCAGCGGGCTCTCCGTACCGGCCCCGCCGTGCCAGCGGGACCAGGCCGCCAGGTAGTCCTCCCGGCTCAGCACGGCGCCTCTCCCATCCCCGGATCCCACAGGACAGTGGCGCACGGGACGACAGCAGGGACAGTAAGGGAGTGTTCGCCGGACTCTCCCCCGCACGCCGACGCGTCGTCCTGGCCTTCGTGGCGCTGGTCGTCGTGGCTGCCGGCGTCCTCGTCGCGGTGGTCGTGTCGCAGTCGTCGTCGGCACCGGCGGCCGCACCGGTCGCCCAGGAGCGTCCGGGACCGGTGCTGCTGGTTCCCGGCTACGGCGGCGGGACGGGCGCGGTCCAGGCGCTGGCCGACCAGCTCACCGCCGCCGGGCGCGACGCCACCGTCGTCGGACTCCCGGGCAACGGCACGGGCGACCTCAACGCCTCTGCCGAGGCCCTGGGCCAGGCGGTCGACGCCGCGCTGGCCCGGACCGGCGAGGAGAGCGTCGACGTCGTCGGTTACTCGGCCGGCGGCCTCGTCGCGAGGCTCTGGGTGGCCGACGGGAACGCCGACGTCGTCCGTCGGGTGGTCACGCTCGGCTCGCCGCACCACGGCACGTCCCTGGCCGACCTGGCCGGCGACCTGGCCCCCGGCCAGTGCCCGCTCGGCTGCCAGCAGATGGCGAGCGGCAGCGCCCTCCTCGCCGGCCTCAACCGCGGGGACGAGACCCCCGAGGGCCCGACCTGGATCTCGATCTGGACGACGCAGGACCAGACCGTCACGCCGCCGGACTCGGCCCGGCTGGACGGCGCGCTGAACCTGACCGTGCAGTCGGTGTGCGCCGACGCTCAGGTGGGGCACGGCGACCTGCCGCGCAACCCGCTCGTGCAGCAGATGGTCCTGGCCGAGCTCGGGGCCGGGGACCCGGTGGAGCTCGGCCCGGACGACTGCGCCGGCCTCAGCGGATGAGCCCGTAGCGTCCGGACGGACTCGAGGAAGGTCGTCGGAGTGGACACGCATGCGGTCACCGTGGAGCGCGACGGGCCGGTGACAACGGTCCGGTTGTCACGGCCGCACGCGCGCAACGCCGTCGACGGCGTCACCGCGACGGCGCTCGCCGACGCCTTCCGGGCCTTCGACGCCGACCCGGACGCAGCGGTCGCCGTTCTCCACGGCGAGGGCGGCACCTTCTGTGCCGGCGCCGACCTCCGGGCCGTCGGGACGCCGGCCGGCAACCGCACCGAGCCTGACGGGGACGGGCCGATGGGCCCCACCCGGATGCGGCTGCGCAAGCCGGTCATCGCCGCGATCGCCGGGCACGCCGTGGCCGGGGGCCTGGAGCTGGCGCTCTGGTGCGACCTGCGGGTCGCCGACGAGACCGCCGTCCTCGGCGTCTACTGCCGCCGCTGGGGCGTGCCGCTGATCGATGGCGGGACCGTCCGGTTGCCCCGCCTGATCGGCACCAGCCGCGCCCTGGACCTCGTGCTCACCGGCCGATCGGTCGATGCCCCGGAGGCGCTGCAGATCGGACTCGTGAACCGGGTGGTCGCGCCCGGCCGCGCGCTGGCCGAGGCTCAGGCGCTGGCGGCACGGATCGCGGCGTTCCCGCAGACCTGCCTGCGTGAGGACCGGGCGTCACTGCTCGAGCAGGACGGCCTGGACGAGGCGGCGGCACTGGCGAACGAGTTCGCCCACGGCATGGCCGCACTGGCCGTCGACGCGCTGCCAGGTGCCGCCCGGTTCGCGGCCGGAGAGGGCCGGCACGGTCGGGGGGTCTGAGCTCTCAGCTGGTGACGTCCTTGGTGGTGAAGTTGGCCCAGGCCGCGGCCAGCAGGACGCCGACGTAGACGCCCTGCAGCGCGAGGCCCCGCGTGAGGTCCCGCCATTGGATCGGGTCGCGGAACAGGTCGACGAACGCCAGCCAGTAGCGGGTGGGCAGGTAGGGCGCGATCGGTGAGGCGGCGTCGAGGGTGAACAGCAGCGACGAGGCGACCAGCACGGCCAGGGCACCCATCGTCGCCCCCAGCGGGGAGTCGGTGAGGGTGGAGAAGAACAGCGCGAACGCGGCCACCCCGAGCATCGAGACGGCGACGTAGCCGATCGCCATCATGGTCCGATCGGCGATGTCCTGCGGGGTGAGCGCAGTGCCCGAGACCGAGGTGCCGCCGACCGCAGTGCTGCCGAGCGGCTGGGCGTGGAAGAGCGTCGTCCCGACGACGTAGCCGACCAAGGCCACGATCAGCACGGTGACGAGGACGAAGGCGAGGACGGCGACCAGCTTGGCGACCAGCAGCCGGGTCCGTCCCACCGGGCGGGCGAGCAGGTAGCGCAACGTGCCCGCCTGCGCCTCCCCCGCGATCGAGTCGCCCGCCACCACCGCCACAGCGATCGGCAGGAACAGCGGCAGCACGATCGCCAGTGCCGCCAGTGGATAGAGCGCGCCGTTGGACAGCACGGCCGAGAGGAACGGCGGCCCCTCGCCGGGGCGCGGGGCGAGGTCGGTCAGCAGCAGGAGCACCGCCACCAGGATGGGCAGGGCGTTGAGGACGGCGATCGTCGCCCACGTCCGGGGACGGCGGAACATCTTCCGCAGCTCGACGACGATCACGGTCGGGCCTCCACCCGGTCGGGGCTGGTGCCGGCGGCGGCCAGGACGACCTCCTCCAGCGTCGGCCGGTCCAGGGCCAGGCCGGTCACCGGGATCCCCGCGCCGACGAGCAGCGCGTTGACCTCGGCGGGGTCGCTGCCGCGGACGATCACGCGTTCGCCGTCGATCGAGGCGACCCGGCCGTCGAGCGTGCCGCGCACCCGGTCGGGCGTCGGCGTGTAGACCACCGTCGAGCCGGTGGGCGCGGTCAGCGTGGCCAGCTCGTCCTGCAGCACCAGGCGTCCGCGGTCGAGCACCCCGACCCGCGAGCACAGCTGCTCGACCTCGGCCAGCAGATGGCTGGACAGGAAGACCGTCGTCCCGGTGCGGTGCAGTTCCAGCAGCAGTTCCCGGACCTCTGAGATGCCCTGCGGGTCGAGCCCGTTGGTCGGTTCGTCCAGCACCAGCAGTTCGGGACGGCGCAGCAGCGCGCCGGCCAGCCCGAGCCGCTGCCGCATCCCCAGCGAGTAGGCCTTGACCGGCCGGCGGCCGACCCCGCCCAGCCCCACCTGGTCGAGCGCCTCGTCAACCCGCCGGCGCCGCGTCCGCCACGAGCCCCCGCGCCCGGCGGCGTCGAGGAGGGACAGGTTCTCCCGGCCGGACAGGTGCCCGTAGTGCGCCGGCCCCTCGATCAGCGCGCCGACCCGCGGCAGCACCCGTCGTCCGGCGCGGGGCATCCGTTCGCCGAGCAGGTCGATCTCCCCGCTGGTGGGCAGTACGAGGCCGAGCAGCATCCGGACGGTCGTGGTCTTGCCCGACCCGTTGGCACCCAGGAAGCCGTAGACGTCGCCGGCCTGCACGTCGAGGTCGATGCCGTCGACGGCCCGCAGCCGGCCGTACTGCTTGACCAGCCCGCGGGTGCTGATGACCGCACTCACGGCCGGCCCACCAGGTCGGGGAGCTGGGCCGCGGCCGCGGCGATCGCGTCGAGCGTCACGGTGCCGGTCAGCACGTACGGTCCGCGGCCGGGCGGTTCCACGATCATCACCGCGACCGGGCCGGCGGACACCCGCGTGCCCACCTCGTCGACGACCGCGTCCGGGCTCTGGGACAGCGCGTTGCGCAGCCCGTTCGCCAGGCCGGGCGGTACCGGCGCGACGGCCAGCAGGGTCACCCCGCTGCCGTAGAGCCCGATCCCGGGCGGCACCCCGTCCAGCCGACGGCCAGGCAGCCCCGCCAGCTCGGCCGGGAGCTCGACGGGCCGGACCCGCCGGCCCGCCTCGAGCACCACCTCCGCCTCGCGTCCCTCACGGACGGAGGCACCCGGCGGCGGGGTGAAGGCGGTGACCTCCCGCGCCGGGACGGCGAGGTCGAGGTCGAGGTACCGGGTGTCCAGCGCCGGTCGCGCGGCGCCCTTCTGCACGACCTCGACCTGCAGCGGCAGCCCGGTCCCGGTGTCGATCCAGACGTCCACGCGGCTCACCGAGGCGGCCGCGGCGGCCGGGGTCAGGCGCAGGCCCAGGGTGTCCCGGCCGGCCACCCGCCGGGCGCCGAGTCGGGAGAGCTCGCTGTCGGCGGCCTCCGACAGGAACCGGCGGCCGAGCGCATTGGGCAGCACGTCCGGCGGCGCGGGCAGCTCCAGCGGGTTGGCGGTGGTCCTCGTGGCTGTCGCCGTCTCGTACTCCCAGGTCCAGGTCGTGCCCGATCCGCGGTGGGTGCCCGTCTCCCCGGCCGGTGTGACGACGTCGACCCGGTTGTCGGCCGGCCCGCGCCACCACACCCGCATCATGGTGCGAGCGCTGAACAGGTCGGCGACCGAGCTGAGCTGGTCGGTGACCGGCAGCGCCAAGGAGCCGGCGGAGACGGCGTAGCCGGAGAAGCCGAGGGACTCGCTGGCCAGTGCCCGATCCCGCAGTTCGGTCGCGGGCACGGCAGCGTCGGACGTGGGGAGCGCGCCGATGACGGCGGGCAGCGCCAGGAGCGCGGCGATCAGGACGCCGACAGCCGCCCAGCGACGGGCCGCTCCGTGCCCTCGTGCCCGCATGCCGGCCACGGTACGACGACTTCCTGAGGGTGCCGGCGCGTGAGCCCTGGTCAGAGCGACGGGACCGGAGCAGGCTGGCGTCCTCCGACCGGGAGCACGCATCGATGGACAGCGCCGCGTCGTCCGCGCGGGCCAGGGCTACGAGGGCAAGCAGGCTCTCGCCTACGGCGCGGGGATCTCGGCCGAGTCCGCCGGGTCGCGCGGTCCGTGCCTGCACACGTTGGTGATCCCGCCCCACGGGCGCGGCAAGGCGCACCTCCACGAGGACCACGAGTCGGCGATCTACGTGATCGAGGGCGCGGGCGCGGAGCTAACCGAGCGCCAGGATCAGGCAGGAGGCGGCGAGGAGCGTGACCACGGGCGTCATGACCAGCCGTTCGGGCCGGCTGCGCGACGCCGCGTTCAGCCCGATCCCGAGGACGAAGTAGCCGGCCAGCACCCAGATCGCGACGCCGGCGACACCGTCCGGGAGGAGGGTGTGGCGGCCGGCCGCCTGCAGGATGAGGACGGCGAAGACCGCGTAGAGCGCGATCGACACGGCGCTGCCGATCCGCAGGCCGGTCGGCAGCACCTCGTTCTGACCGCCCCACGCGAACCGGCCCAGCGGCAGTTTCGCAATGAGCAGGCCCTGGAACACGGCGAGGGCGGCCAGCAGCGCCAGCGCGAGGACGGCCGCGGTCATGATCACGACAGGCAGGCTAGCCGGGCTGCTCACACCCGTAGGGGCACTCCGATGAGGATCTCGGTGTCATCGGGGCGGTAGGTGCGCCATCGGCCGTCGGGTTGTCGCTCCACCCGGAACCCGTGGTGCACCTTGGTGTGGTGCCGCTCGCACAGGAGCGCACTGTTGTCGAGGTTGGTCTCGCCGCCGTAGATCCAGTGCAGCACGTGGTGGACGTCGCACCAGTAGCTGGGCGCTTCGCAGCCGGCGAACACGCAGTGCCGGTCCCGGGTCTCGACCGCCCGGCGCAGGCGGGGTGGGACGACCCGTTTGGTGCGGCCGTGGTCCATCGGCTGCCCGTCCGGGCCCATGATCACCCGGCTGATGGTCCCGTCGCAGGCCAGCCAGCGCGCCCGGGCGGCGGAGATCGCAGCCCCGAACCCCGTGCTGGCCTCGCCCGGACCGGTAGCCGGATCGACCAGGTCCTCGAGGTTCAGCATGACCACCACATGCGGCTTCACCGTGCGCAGGATCGGCAGCTGCCCCCCGGCGAGGGCGATGTCAGCCAGCTGCACGAGCGCGTCGGCGAGCTGCTGGGCGCGGGTGCGCATGTCCCCCTTCGGACGGTTGGCCTGCACGATCGACTCCAGCGCCGCCTCCAGCTTCTCGCCGCCGATCGCGTCGAGCTCGCTGCGGATCGACCGACTGCCGTCCAGGTGCTTGGAGATGGTGAACGAACGCCCCTCCGTCGGGTCCGGCTCGGGACCGTCGGGATCCAGCCGAGACAGGTAGTGGTGCACCACCTGGCCCAGCTCGGCATGTGGCCGAGTGGCCGCGACCCCGGCCAGCGTCGCGTCGACCTCGGCCAGGTCAACTCCCTGCACGACCGCTGCGACCTGCGCATCCAGGGCCGCTACCGGCGCCACGACCGAGACCTGCTCGGCGGTCACCTGACCGTCGGCGAACGCCGCCGCCACTGCCGGTAGGTGCTCCAGAGCGCGGCCGTTGCGGACGATCTGCCGGGCCGCCGCCGGCGACAGCCGGGCATGCCCCCGCAGCCACGACCGCATGGTCTTCAGCCCGTCGTGCTCCGGCGCCTGCGCCACGTCGGCTGCGCGCACGCCGCGAGCCAGCTCGGCATCGATCCGATTCCGCGCCCACACCAGCCTCGCCGTCCGGTCCAGGTGCTGAGGGGCCGCCAGTCCGTGCAGATCCTCGGCCGCAAGAAAGTCCAGGGCCGACTCCAGCTCGCCCACGACACCTCCCCCAGTTCGAACCTGTGTTCGATTCTATGGGGCCAGCCATTGCTCCGCTGGACATATCCCCAGGTCAGAGCGGTATCCACAACGATCGGCGGGGCCTTGACAGGCGGGGCACCGAAGCGCGTTGATCTTCGGGATCGGCTGGGCATGACACCTCCATGGCTGCTCCCATCAGTGATGCCGTGGTGGTCGACGTCCTCCGCCGGGTCGATCGGCTGCTCTCCCCCGTCGTGAACCGCCTCGGCCGCCCGGCCGCGCTCCCGCAGGCCGAACGGGACCAGTGGTGGGCCGACCCGGTCTCGCGGGTGGCGGCCGTGGTCGCGGCCGCACCACGCTTCGTCGGCAAGTTGGCCGACCTGCTCCCCCTGCAGAACACCGTCGGCGCGGCGGTCCAGTCGGTCGTCGTCCTGGGGGTGGCCGGGGAGCACGGCGTCAAGGACCCCGCCGAGCGGGTGTCACTGCTGGCTCGCGTGCTGCTCGACCGCGACCTGGCCGCCGACCGGGTCGAGCCGCTGCTCGTGCACACGAAGGGCACCTACCGGGAGGACGCGTTCGGCGCGAAGGAGCGCCGCTCCGGCGTGGCCGGCACCGCCCGGACGCTGTGGCGGACCGCCCGGCTGCTCGGCCGCATCGACGATGCCCTCGACGCCCGCCCCAAGGGCAAGCTGCGACACCGGGCGCTGTCCAATCTGCCCGTCGTCGGCGTGCTGGGCGGCTACGCCGCGGAGCGGGAGGGGCTGCGCCGCGCGGCGGCCCGCGCCGCCGCCGTCCTCGACGGACGCGTCAGCCGGTAGGGGCCGTCTCGGACGCGAGGTTCAGGTACACCTCACGCGTCGCCGTCGAGCGGTTCATGGTGATGAAGTGGATGCCGGGCACGCCCTCGGCCAGCAGGGTGCGGCACAGTTCGGTGGCGACCTCGACCCCGAACGCGCGGACGGCGGCCTTCTCCTCCGGCCGGTCCCCGTCGAGTTCGGCGAAGCGCTCGGCGAGGTCGGCCGGGAACGCCTGACCCGAGAGCTGGACGATCCGGCTGATCTGCTTGGCGTTGGTCACCGGCATCACCCCGGCGATGATCGGCACGTCGCACGCCTTGGCCGCGACCCGGTCCCGCATCCGCAGGTAGTCCTCGGCCCGGAAGAACATCTGGGTGATCGCGTAGTCCGCCCCGGCGCGGCACTTCCGCACGAACATCTCGACGTCGCTCTCGAAATCCGCGGAGCGCGGGTGGCGCTCCGGGAAGGCGGCGACGCCGACACAGAAGTCGCCCATCGACTTGATCAGCTCCACCAGTTCGGCGGCGTAGTTGAGCCCTTGAGGGTGCGCGAGCCAGTCGGCCTGGGGGTCGGCGCCGGGCGGATCGCCGCGCAGCGCCAGGAGGTTGCGCACGCCCGCCGCGGCCAGCCGGCTGACGACGTGCCGCAGCTCGGTCACGCTGTGGTCCACCGCGGTCAGGTGCGCCAGCGGTGTCATCGTGGTCTCGGTGGCGATCCGTTCGGTGACCGAGACGGTGCCCTCGCGGGTGGACCCGCCGGCACCGTAGGTGACCGACACGAAGGAGGGCTGCAGGCGCTCGAGCTCGCGCAGCGCCGTCCACAGCTGGGCCGCACCCTCGGGCGTCTTCGGCGGGAAGAACTCGAACGACCACGTCGGACGTTCGGAGGCGAGGAGCTCACGCACGGTCCCGTTCACGGGGACCCAGGGTACGGGCGCCCGACGAGCCGGAGCCCCGGGCATGCCGTGCTGCCGCGGTCGGTCCCCGCGGGGTTGGTCAATACTGAGTCCGTGATCGCAGGGACGCAGGAGCGTGGCCCCGGCTCCCGCCGTCCGGACCCGTCGCCGCCCGCGGCCGGGCTCGACCGGCTCCGGACCGCCGTCTCCGAGGCGCTGACGGAGTTCCTCGACCGGCAGCGGGAGACCCTCGCCGCGATGGATCCCGGCCTCGTCCCGGTCGTGGACGAGGTGTTCGCCCTGGCCGAGGGCGGCAAGCGGCTGCGCCCGGCCTTCGCCTACTGGGGCTGGCGCGGCGCCTCCGGCGAGATCGGCGAGACCGGCGAGGACGAGGACGCCGTCCTCCGCGCGGTGGCCGCTCTGGAGTTCGTGCACGCCAGCGCTCTGGTCCACGACGACGTCATGGACGGCGCGCAGACCCGGCGCGGCCGCCCGGCCACCCACATCGGGTTCGCCGCCCGCCACGGCGGCGAGGACCTCAGCGGGGACGGTGGCGCGTTCGGCACCGGCGCGGCCATCCTCGTCGGCGACCTCGCGCTGGTCTGGTCCGACGAGCTGCTCGGCCGCTCCGGGCTCTCGCCGGCTGCGCTCACGCGGGCCCGGGCGGTCTGGGACACGATGCGCACCGAGGTCACCGCCGGCCAGTACCTCGACCTGCTGCGCGCCGCGGGCGGGTTACCCGGACCCCAGGGTGCGCTGACCGTCGCCCGCTACAAGAGCGCCGGCTACACCGTCCAGCGTCCGCTGCAGCTGGGCGCGGCGATCGCCGGCGCTGGGACCGAGGTGGCCGAGGCCTGTACCGCGATCGGTCTCCCGCTCGGCGAGGCGTTCCAGCTGCGCGACGACGTCCTCGGCGTGTTCGGCGACCCCGCCGTGACCGGGAAGTCGGCCGACGACGACCTCCGCGAAGGCAAGCAGACCCTGCTCATCGCCCTGGCCGAGGAGCAGGCAGACGAGGCGGGCCGGAAGCTGCTCGGCGACCTGCTCGGCAACGCCGACGCCGGCCCGGAGGAGTTCGACGCGCTGCGCCGCCTCCTGGAGACCACCGGTGCCCGTGCCCGCGTCGAGGAGCGGATCACCGAGCGGACGGCGCTGGCCCGCGCGGCCATCGCGGCGGCCCCCCTGGCCGCCGACGCCCGCGCCGCCCTGGACGCGCTCGCCGTCGCGGCCACCTCACGT
>JAOPUS010000393.1 GCA_025963345.1 Blastococcus sp.
CCTCGCTGACGACGACCTTCGTGTGGCCCCGGACGGTGACCAGCCAGTCGCCGAACTCCTCGGCGTTGCTGACCGTCGCCGACAGCGAGACGAGGGTGACCGACTGCGGGAGGTGGATGATCACCTCTTCCCAGACGGCGCCGCGGAACCGGTCGGCGAGGTAGTGCACCTCGTCCATGACCACGTAGCCGAGGCCGTCGATGGCCGGGGAGTCGGCATAGAGCATGTTGCGCAGGACCTCGGTGGTCATCACGACCACGGGTGCGTCGCCGTTGACGGCGTTGTCGCCGGTCAGCAGTCCGACCTTCTTCGCCCCGTACCGCTCGACCAGGTCGGCGTACTTCTGGTTGCTCAGCGCCTTGATCGGGGTCGTGTAGAACGCCTTGCGCCCCTCGGCGAGGGCCTTGTGGATCGCGAACTCCCCCACGACGGTCTTGCCGGCGCCGGTGGGCGCGCAGACCAGGACGCCCGAGCCTTCCTCGAGGGCCTCGCACGCCTCCACCTGGAAGGGGTCGAGGGAGAACCCCAGGTCGGCGGTGAAGTCCGAGAGCGTGGGGTGGGCGGTCCGCCGCCGGGCAGCCGCGTACCGCTCAGCGGGGCTGGACATGCCTCCACGTTAGGCGCGCTGCCCCGTCCCGGCTCGCAGGGGCAGAAATGGCCATTTCTGCCCCTGCGTGCCTCAGCTGCGGCCGCTGCCGACGACGGTCAGTGCGCCGGGCACGCACTCGGCGACTGCCGGCAGCGGGGCGACCGGCTCGCCGTCGGCGTAGGTCGTGACGCCAGGGCTGGACAGCTCCACCCGGGCGGCGCGATGGACGCTGACCCTGGGGTGCTCGATGTGCGTGCCCGCCGTCAGCCGCGGCTTGGTGCGCATCAGCTCGAGCCGGCTCGTCGCCCCGACCACCGTGACGTCGAAGAGCCCGTCGGTGGGGTCGGCGCCCGGGCAGATCTTCATCCCGCCGCCGTACCAGGAGGTGTTACCGACGGCGACCATCGTGATCGGCAGGGTCTGCGCCTCGCCGTCGAGCACCAGGGTCAGCTCTCGCGGCCTCAGCCGGGCCAGTTCGGCGAGGACGGCGACGTCGTACCGACGGCGGCCCTTGGGCCAGCGCAGCCGGTTGGCCCTGTCTGAGACGGCGGAGTCGAAGCCGCAGCAGAGCACCGTGGCCCACCAGCGGGCCCCGGTCCGCCCGGCGTCGATCGTCCGGGAGGTGCCGGCCGCGAGGTCCTCGGCGGCCGCGCGGGCCGCGGCAACGGCGTCGGCCGGGATCCCTAGGGCACGCACGAGGTCGTTGCCGGTTCCCGCCGGGACGACGGCCAGTGCGGCCGAGGTGCCCGCGACGGCCTGGACGGCGGCGTGGACGGTGCCGTCCCCGCCGACGGCGACGATCGCTCCGGCGCCCGCGGCGACCGCCTCGGTTGCCTGCTTCTCGGCGTCCGTGCCGGTGGTGGCCGGCAGTACCCGCGGCGACAGCCCGGCAGCACGGAAGGTGGCGAGGACGTCCTCGGTGAGGACACCGGCCCCGCCACGGCCGGCGGTGGGGCTGACCAGGACGGCGACATCCATCAGGTGCGCTCCATCAAGAGCGCGGAGACGTGCTCGTGGGGTCGTACGCGTCGTCGAGAGCGGACGGGCGGGCGTCCAGCGGCGAGGCCTCGTCGTCCCCCAGGTCGTGGAAGCCCTCGACGGCCGCACGCTTGGCCCGGCGCTTGTCCACGACCCGGGCGACCTGGATGGCCCCCTCGAACAGCACGATCATCGGACCGGCCATCAGCAGCATGGTGAACGGGTCCTGGGTGGGCGTCACGAAGGCCGCGAACACGATCGTGAGGAAGAAGATCCAGCGCCGGCTCTGGCGCAGGACGTCGTAGCTGAGGACGCCCACGACGTTGAGCGCGATGGCGATCAGCGGCACCTCGAAGCTCACGCCGAAGGCGACCAGCAGTGAGAGCACGAAACCGATGTAGTCCTGAGCGGTGAGGGCGATGACGACGCCGTCACCGGCGAGGGAGAGCAGCAGCTCCAGGCCCTTCGCGAGCGACACGTACGCCAGGACCGCACCCAGCGCGAACAGGAGCGTCGAGACGGCGACGAAACCGATCCCGTACCGCTTCTCCTGCCGCTTGAGGCCGGGGGTGATGAACGCCCAGAGCTGGTACAGCCAGAAGGGGGCCGACAGGACCGCGCCGGCGAGGAAGGCGACCTTCAGGCGGATGAACACGCCGCCGAAGACGTCGGTGATGAGCAGACCGCAGCCGCCGGAGCTGTCGCCGCCGTAGCGGAGGCTCTCGTCGAGACCGCAGTAGGGGGCCCGGATGAACTCGCCGAGACCGTGGTCGTACCACCAGAAGGCCACGGCGGTCGCGACGAGCAGCGCAAGGAGCGACTTCGCGACGCGGTTGCGCAGCTCGGTGAGATGGGCGATCAGCGACATCGTCGCCTGGGCGTCGCGCGGCGGCCGCCGTCGCCGGCCGCGCGGCCCGTGGGCCCCCTCGGTCACCGTCGTTCTACCCGGGAGGGGTGGGTCAGCGGGTGCCGTCGGCCGCGCGGGTCTGCTCGGCGCGGGCGCGGAGCTCGGCGGCGCGGGTCTGCTCGGCGCGGGCGTGGAGCTCGGCGGCGCGGGCCTCGGCGATCCGGGCCTCCTCGTGCAGCTGCGCGCTCAGATCACCGCTGGCCGACGTGGTGGGGGCGACGATCTCGCCGCGGACGGGGGTCGCCTGGGCGGCGTCCTTCGTGCGCACAGAGTCACGGGCATCGTCGTCCTTCATGCCCTTCATCTCGCCCTTGAAGATGCGCAGCGAGCGCCCGAGCGAGCGGGATGCGTCCGGCAGCTTCTTGTAGCCGAACAGCAACAGGATCGCCAGGATGATCAGGCCGATCTCCAGCGGGCCGAGTGAGCCCATGACGGGTCCTCCAGAGGTGAGTGGCACCGGCGATGCTACGCCGGAGGGGTTCGGATCCCGGGCTGCGCGCGGATCGCGCGGTCGGTCAGTCGGCCTTCGACGCGCGGGCGGCGGCGGCCTGCGCCTGCTCCAGGAGGGGGCGCACGTCACGCTCGGCGGCCGCCAGTTCCCGGCGCAGCCGGCCGGCGGCCCCGACCAGCCCGTACCCGATCGCCCCGAGGACGACGAGGGAGAGGACCACGACGACGATCCACACGATCA
>JAOPUS010000401.1 GCA_025963345.1 Blastococcus sp.
GCGATGTCGTCCATCGCGGCGGCGTGATAGCCGTTGGCGACGAAAACCTCCTGCGCGGCGGCGAGCAGCTGCTTGCGCCGGGCGGAGCGGGGCATGCGGGCCGCGCCGCGACCGAGATCGGAACCGACAGCGCTCGACATGTCGCCTCCACTCGCCCGCGCGCAGACCGGGCCTGTGCGGTTCGTCCGGCTTGTTCCGGACTGATCGGAGCCTACTCGTCGGTAGTCATGCCTGGCGTGAGCCGGACGCGCAGGGCGTCGTCGAGCACCGGCGCGAACAGGTCGCCGTGCTGCTCGACCCGATCCAGGACCTCGTCGGTGGTGAAGGACAGGTGCTCGCCGCTCGCGCCCTCGTCCCAGGTCAGCGGCGTAGACACCGTGGGAGTCGACTTCGCGCGCAGCGAGTAGGGCGCGACCGTGGTCTTGGCCGGGTTGTTCTGGCTCCAGTCGATGAGCACCTTCCCCGGCCGGAGCACCTTCTCCATCCGCCAGACGACGTCGTCGGGAGTCTCGTCGGACAGCTCCGTGGCCAGCGCCTTGGCGTAGCGGCTCGAGTGCTCCCGGTCGGACACCTCGATCGGCGCGTACACCTGCATGCCCTTGGAGCCCGACGTCTTCACCACCGGGTCGAGGCCGTCGGCGACGAGCCGCTCCCCCAGCCGCTCGGCGACCGCGCAGCACTCGGCGAGCCCGGTGTCGGGACCTGGATCCAGATCCAGTACGAGCAGGTCGGGCAGCTGCGGAACGCCGTCCTCGTCGACCTGCCACTGCGGCACGTGCAGCTCCAGGGCGGCGAGGTTGGCCGCCCAGGCGAGGTCGGCGACCGACTCCAGGACCACCATGTCCAGCGTCTCCCGTCCCGTCGAGCTGCCCGGACTGGGGATCGTCACGCGGCGGACCCACTCGGGGGCGTGCCGCGCGCTGTTCTTCTCGAAGAACGTCTGCCCCTCGACGCCGTCGGGCCAGCGGGTGAAGGTCACCGGCCGGCCGGCCAGGTGCGGGAGCAGCACCGGCGCGACTCGGACGTAGTAGTCGATCACCTGCGCCTTGGTGAGCCCGACCTCGGGGAACAGCACCTTCTCGAGGTTCGAGACGCTCAGGGTCCGCCCGTCGATCTCCACCCGCTGCCGGCTCACGGCTCCATCACCACGTCGTCCGGTTCGACATCGTCGCGCACCCCTCGCCACGAGGGGTGGCGGAGCCGGCCGTCGGCGGTCCACACCGCGTAAGCGACCTCACCCACCAGGTCCGGCTCGACCCAGTGCGCGTCCCGCGTGACCTCGCGGGGCAGGGTGCCGTGGAAGGGGGACGTCGTCCGCGCGGTGAACATCCGCTGCACGTCGCGCAGCTCCTGCTCGGTGAAGCCGGTCCCGACGTGGCCCGCGTAGACCAGCCGCCCCTCGTCGTCCGGGACGCCGAACAGCAGCGACCCGATCCCCCCGGCGCGCCGTCCCTGGCCCGGCCGCCAGCCGCCGACGACGACCGCCTGCGACCGGATGTTCTTGACCTTGCGCCAGTCAGGGCTGCGCAGGCCCGGGCGGTAGACCGAGGCCAGCCGTTTGGCGATGACGCCTTCGAGCCCGTTCTCCTGACTGGCGGCCAGCACCTGCGCCCCGCCCCCCGGGAACCACGGCGTGGCCGCCCAGCGGTGGCCGGCCAGGCCCAGGGCGTCCAGCCGCTCCCGGCGCTGCGCGTAGGGCAGCCCCAGCAGGTTCTCGCCGTCCCAGGAGAGCAGGTCGAAGACCAGGTAGGTGACCGGCTCGGCGGCGGCCATCCGCGGCACCTCGGGACCCGTGCGGTGCATGCGGTTCTGCAGGGCGCCGAAGTCCGGCCGGCCGGCAGCATCCATGGCGACGATCTCGCCGTCCAGGACCGCGTCGTGACCGGTGAGCGCCTCGGGCAGCCGGCCCACCTCGGGGTAGCGCACGGTGATGTCGGTGCCCTTGCGCGAGGTCAGCCCCAGGACCCCGCCGTGCACCGCGGCGACGGCCCGGACGCCGTCCCACTTGAACTCGTAACCCCACTGCGCGTCGTCCTCGGCGCCCGGCAGCTCGCCGGCGCTGGCGAGCATCGGCAGCGGCGCGTCTGGCCGCGTCTGTGCGGGCGCCGGCGTCGCGTCCAGCTTGCGCACGTTCCAGGTGCCGTCGCCCAGCCGGAAGAGGACGTACCTACCGGCCAGCCGGGTGCCGTCGAAGGTGACGGTGATGTGGTCGTCGAGCCACTTCTCGGTGGCGTACCGGCCGGCGTCCCAGATGGTCACGTGGCCGCCGCCGTACTCGCCCGCGGCGATGTCACCGGCGAACGACGCGTACTCGAGCGGGTGGTCCTCGGTCGGGACGGCGAGCCGGTTCGTCCCGGCCTCGGTCGGGGGCCCCTTGGGTACCGCCCAGCTCTTCAGGACCCCGTCGCGCTCCAGCCGGAGATCCCAGTGCACGCGCTCACCGGTACGGCCGCGGGGCGTGTGGTGCTCCTGGACGATGAAGGTGTCGTCGTTCCCGGTCGGCGGCGCACTGCCGGCGGCCGGCACGGGTTCGGCCGTCCGCGCGGGGTCCCGCTTGGCGCGGTACTCGGCGAGCGGGTCCTCCCGCCCGCCGCGCGGACGCGGCGGCACGTCAGGCGCTGCGGCGCGCGCGCTTGGCCGGTGGCTTGTCCGCGGTCGTCTTCTTCGCCGCCGTCGTCTTGCCCGCGGGGGACTTGGTCGCGGTGCTGTCGCTCGCGGTGGTCTTCTTCGCCGCGGCGGCCTTCTTTGCCGGCGCCTTCTTGGCGGGGGCGGCCTTCTTGGCCGGCGCCCGCTTGGCCGGAGCCTTCGCGGCCGGCGCCCCCTCGTCGGCGTCGCCGTCCCCGCCGTTCCCGGCGTCCTCGGCGGAGCCACCGCGGGCGCGCTCGACACTGCGGCGCAGCGCGCTCATCAGGTCGACCACCGCAGCACCGGAATCGGGCACCTCCGGCACCTGCTGCACCTCACCGCCGCTCTGCTTCGCCTCGAGCAGCGCGGTCAGGGCCTCGCGGTAGTCGTCGGTGAACTCGGTGGGGTCGAACTCGCCGGTCATCGAGCCGATCAGCGCCTCGGCCATCTTCAGTTCCTGCGGCCGGACGGTGATGTCCTCGTCGAGGAAGGCGAAGTCGGGGCGGCGGATCTCGTCGGGCCAGCGCATCGTGTGCAGCACGAGCACGCCGTCCTTCACGCGCAGGGCGGCGAGCGATTCGCGCTGTCGGATCGCGATCTTGGTGATGCCGACCTGGCCGGCGTTCTCCAGGGCGTCGCGCAGCAGCACGTACGGCCGCGCCGCGGGCCCGTCGGGCTCGAGGTAGTAGGTCTTCTCGAACATGATGGGGTCGATCTCGTCCTGGTCGACGAACTCCAGGACCTCGATCTCGCGCCGGGTGCTCAGCGGCAGGTTCTCGAAGTCCTCGTCGGTGAGGATCACGACCTGACCGTCGGGCAGCTCGTACCCCTTGGCGATGTCGCTGTACTCGACCTCTTCGCCGTCGATCGAGCAGACCCGCTTGTACTTGACCCGTCCCCCGTCAGTGGCGTGCACCTGGTGGAAGCGGATGTCCTTGTCCTCAGTGGCGGAGTACAGCTTCACGCCGATGCTGACGAGACCGAACGACACGGCCCCGCGCCAGATCGATCGCATGCCGCCCCTTCCCAACCGGGCTCCGGACCCCGAGCCCCATGACGGACCCGTGGTCGGGTCAAGATCGCAGGATATGTGCGGGCGGGCGTCCGCGGCAGGTCGACCGCCGCGGGGTCTCCCCCGGACGGAGGACACGCCTTCCGGGGACGCGACGCCGGACGCGGACCCCCTGTCCCGCGAGGGATCGGACGGAGACCGTCATTCTCCTCCGTCGACGCCCTCGGAGGACGGTGCGAGCCCGTCGTTCTGGATCGCTCAGTCCTCGTTGTCGACGCCCTCGGAGGACGGTGCGAGCCCGCCGTTCTGGATCGCGTCGTAGGCGAACTGGAGGACGTCGGAGCCTGCGACCATCGTCATCGTCAGCGCCGCCAGCCGGGTGGCCCTCGGAGCGGTGACGTAGCCGAACACGAAGCCGGTCCCGACCCACTGCGCCAGGCAGAACGGGCAGGTGAGCAGCTCACCGACGGCGTGCTTCCCGCCACCGTGCTCGCGGACCTCCTCGGCGACCTCCGCATGCCCCGAGGCGCCCTCGAAGCGGGTGAACGGCGCCCGGATGGGGGCGGTCACCGGATCCTTGGCGATCCGGCGGGCCAGCCGGAAGGTGCCCACGGTCAGCAGTACCGCGTCACCCAAGGGGATCCGCTCGGGCAGTTTCCGTCCCGACGCGCGCACCGCCGCCGCGGCGGCGGACACCAGTCCGACGTAGACCCCCATCGCACCGAGGTCGCCGGCGAGGGGGCGTTCCTCGCCGTTGGTGTACTCCCGCTTCTGGGTGCTGGCCCACCGGCGGACCGGGGCTCCGATCCGCTGGACCTCGTCTGCAAGCGACATGCCTGCGCGCTACCCCCTCCGGGGACGGTGCAAGCCCGCACACGGCCGACGTGCGGCACGGCACACCTGCGCATGGCCGCCGGGGTCGCGGGTAGGGCGGACGACAGACACCGGTCGCACGACCGGTTCCCGTCCCGCCGCGAACGCGAGCCGGCGCGGACCCACGCAGAACGGAGGCAGAAATGACGCAGCCGGAGGGCCAGACCGCCCGCGACATCTTCCCGCAGGACGAGGGCCTCCCCGAGGTGGCCCAGGACGACTCCCCCACCATGGAGCGCGCCGAGGACCCACAGTTCGCCCCGCTCCCCGGTGAGCGGCCGGGCGCCAGCACGGACTTCGGCACCACCGCGCTCGAGCAGGCCGAGGGCGAGTCGCTGGACGGGCGGCTCGCCCGGGAGATCCCCGACGACGCACCGGACGTCCGCCCGTCCGAGGACCCCCAGCGGGCGCACGCCCAGCTGGAGCAGGACCTGGACACGACGCCGCCGACGGACTCGGGCACCGAGCGCACCGCCGACGACATCGAGGCCACGGCCGACGACCCCGTCGGCGGAGAGGGTCCCGAGGAGAGCGCCGTCCACATCATCGACGGCTGACCGGCGTCGGACCCACCCCGGGCCACGCCGGGGTGGGTTGGCACGGGCTCGTCCGGTTGTCTACGTTTGTGATCGCGGTTCAGCAGGAAGCCGCACCGGTTCCGGGTCCCCATCCGGCGCCGACACCCGTTCGACCACCTGCGGAACCGGGGACGTCTGCGTTCCCGGGTCGCACAGCGGTAGATTGTCCGGGCGGCCAGCCGTCCGGGTGCCGCCGAGAGGAGCACTGTCCGTGACGACTTCCGACCTGCCCGCCGAGGGGCAGCCCGACGTGTCGACCGAGGGCACCGAGGCACCCTTCGACGACGTGATCACGCTTTCCACCTCCACCGGTGACGACGGCGTGGTGACGGTGACGGTCGTCGGCGAGGTGGACACGTTCACCGCTCCCGTGCTGCGTTCGACGCTGGACAGCCAGCTCGAGCAGCAGCCGAAGGAACTCGTCATCGACCTGTCCGGCGTCCAGTTCCTGGGTTCCGCCGGCCTGGCCGTCCTCGTGGAGACGCAGAAGTCCTCCCGCGCCCGCGAAGTCGCGCTGAGCCTGATCGCGACCACCCGCGCCGTCACCCGCCCGCTCGAGGTGACCGGCCTGATCGACCTGTTCACGATCGCCGACAGCAGCGCCCGCTGAACGACCGCCGGTCGACCGGCGCGCACGACGACGAAGGCCCCGCCGGATCCCGGCGGGGCCTTCGTCGAGTCCGGACTCAGGCGGACAGCAACTGGCAGACGGCGGCCTCGAGGACCTTCTGGCTGTCGCGGTCGGCGTCGACCTCGTCGGCCTCCCGCAGCACGCGGGCCACGGTCTCCCCGTGCTCGAACTTGTCGACCACGCGAGGGTCGACGTAGCTTGCCTTGCATACCGCCGGCGTGTTCCCGAGCTGCTCGCTGACCTGCTTGTACGCGGCGCTGATCATCCTCTTGCGGGCCGTCCTGCTGGCCGGCGGCGGCAGCTCTGCCAAGGCGGCGGCCATCAGCACGGTGGCGGTCCAGGTGCGGAAGTCCTTGGCGGTGATCTCCGCGCCGCTGATCTCCTTCAGATATGAGTTGATCTCCGTGCTGGTCACGTCACGCCACTCGCCGTCCTCTGTCTGGTACGCCAGCAGGTCCTCCCCTGCGTCGGCGGGCCGCTCGAGCAGCTGACGGACCACGGTCGCCGTCGGCCGGTCGGTGATCTCGACCTCTCGGTCGATGCCGCCCTTGGCGGTGTAGGAGTAGAACGTCCGCTCACCCCGGACCGATACATGGGCGCGCTTGAGGGTGGCGAGCCCGTAGGTGCCGTTCTCCTCCTCGTACTGCTCGCTGCCGATGCGGAAGGCGCCGAGGTCGAGCAGCCGGATGGAGGTGGCCAGCACGCGGTCCCGGTTCAGGCCGCGGGTGCGAAGGCCGGCCGTGACGGCGTCCCGCACGTCCGGGAGCTGCCGGGCGATCTCGAGGACCCGCTCGTGCTTCTCCGCGTCCCGGCGGGCCCGCCACTGGTCGTGGTACCGGTACTGCCGCCGGCCCGCCGCGTCGACACCCGTGGCCTGGATGTGCCCGTTCGGCCACGGGCAGATCCAGACGTCACGCCAGGCCGGCGGGATGGCCAGCCCCCGGATCCGGTCGAGGCGGTCGTCCTTGATCGCGGTGCCGTCGGCGTCGGAGTAGGCGAACCCACGCCCCGCCCTGCGACGCCGGTACCCGGGTCCGTTCACGTCGCTACGCCGAAGTCTCACGTCCGGAGGATGTGCACCGGACCGGTTCCCCAAACCGCCCGGACGGTGCCGTCCCCCGACCGGGGTGCCGGCCCGGGCTTAGCGCAGGTCGACCAGCCCGCCCAGTCCACTGATCTGCAGGATGTGCCGGGTGACGCCTCCCTCGGGGGCGTGGACGACGAGCCGCCAGCCCTCGTCGCGGCCGATGCGGGCGATCGCGAGCACCACCCGGACGGCGGCGCTGCTGAACAGCGTGGCCCCACCGAGGTCGAGCTCCACCCGGCCGGTGCCCCCGTGGCTGGCCTCCAGCAGCCGGATGCGCATCTGCTCGGCGCTGATCTCGTCGACCGCGCCGGTCACCCAGACGACCGGCCGCGGACCGTCGCGGTCGACGGTCACCGACGCGCCCGCGGTGTTCACCGGGTGGTCGGGGTCGACGTCCGGGGTGCGGCGGAGGCGGACGCTCAGCGTGACCGTCGTCCCTCGCTCCTCCTCCTCGAACATCACGGTGTCGACGAGCTGCCGCATGATCAGCAGCCCGCGGCCACGGTCGCCGGGGTCGCGGTCCGGCGGACGCCAGGTGCCCTCGTCGCGGACGGTCACGGTGAGCGCGCCGTCGACGTCCACGTGGGCGGTGACGGACATCGGGCCGGCATCCGCGCCCCGGTAGGCGTGCTCGGCGGCGTTGGCGCAGGCCTCGC
>JAOPUS010000427.1 GCA_025963345.1 Blastococcus sp.
CGCCGCTCGCGCCGCACGACCCGCCTGCGTCGCGGACCCGACCGCGACGATCACGGCGCGGCCCCGTCCGGCCACCACCGGCGTCCCGTCGAAGAGCATGCAGGTGCGGTCGGGGACCTCCGCGCCGGGCGTGGCCTCGACCGTCTTGCACACCGCGAGCGACTCGCCGGTCAGGTTGGACTCGTCCACCTCCAGGTCGACGGCCTCCAGCAGCCGGGCGTCCGCGGCCACGACGTCGCCGGCCTCGACCTGCACGACGTCGCCGATCCGCAGCGCACTGCCGGGCACGTCCTCGCGTCCGCCGTCGGTTTCGCGGTGCACAGTGACGTCCTGCTCGATCAGCAGCGACTCCAGAGTCGTCTCGGCCCGCAGCCGCTGCACGCCGCTGATCAGCGCGTTCCCCACGGTCACGCTGGCGACGAGAATCGCGTCGGTGGACTCCCCCAGCACCGCCGTGGCCGCCGCGCCGGTGGCCAGGATCGGAGTCAGCGGGTCGGAGAGGTCCGCGGCGACCGTCCGGGCCAGCCGGACCGGCCCGCGGACGAGCGGCAGCGCGGTCGCGGCGCGGACGAGTGCCGGCAGCCGATGCCGCTCGGGCTCCGGCTCGCCGGGCAAGTCGGCCACCCGCCGCAGCACGTCGTCGGGGTTCAGTGCGTGCCAGGGCGTGTGCACCGACGGCGGCGGAGCGGGGCGTCGGGCCAGCCGGACGGCCGCCCAGGCGCCGTCGAGCATCGCCACGGTCGTGGCGGTCTTGCCGGGCGCCGTGGCCTTGCGCTGGCCGTAGCGCGCGCTCCCGACCGCGGCCAGCAGGGCCCCGAGAACGTTGCCGGTCAACGCGGTGCTGACCGAGCGGCGGCTCACGGCACGGGCTACCACCGTCGCCGCGACCAGCCGGCAGACCTCAGCCAGACCGGGTGGGGTGACCAGGTCCGCGCCCCACGCCGGGGCGCGTCCCTCGCGGACCGGGGCGACGGCGACGTCGGCCGCCATCAGGGCGGGACCGTCCGTGGCCGACACGACCAGCACACAGTGGCCCTCGGACTGGAGCCTGCGCACCGTGTCGGCGAGCGCCTCGTCCCGAGGGACCATCTCGTCGGCCGCTCCGGCGATCTCGCCCGTCCCCACGTGCGGGGAGAGCACCAGCCGGTGCCCGGCGTCGGTGGCGGCGGTGACGAGGGCCTCGGCGTACGGGTCCAGTTCGGGGGCGACGGTGACCTGGCCGACCCGGCGGCGGCCCCGGAGCAGCGTGCGTACCTGTCCCCCGAGGGCGTCCGGCGATGTCCGGACCGGACCCAGCCTCAGCCCGCCGCCATCGCCGTCCCCGTCAGGCGCGCCGTCCCCGACGGCGCCGACCAGCCTGGCCGCTGCCGTCCAGACCGCGGCGGTGTCCCAGCCCTCGGCGTCGGCGCTCGCGTCGATCACCACGGGCGGGCCGGTGCACAGTGCCTCGGCGTCCAGCAGGACGGTGTCGACACGGTCGAGGCGGCGGTAGGCGGACCCGTCCATCGGCAGGACGTCGCGCCGGCACATCAGCAGGTCGATGGCGGCGGCGAAGGACTCGCGGCCGAGGACGGCGCCCCTCGGGGTCAGCGCCTTGAGGAAGTCGGCCGACCGGCCAGGACTGCGGGTCAGGGGGAGCAGACCGACCGCGCCCCCGAGCGCGACGGGGCCGAGCCGGGCCCGGTAGGACTCGATCGGCCCCCGGGGCAGCGGCCCGGGACGGCCGCCGGGGGCTGCGAGCGGCTCGTCGGTGTCCTCCTCCGGTTCGGGTCGGCACAGCTCGCGCTCGCGGCGGCGCCACACCTGCCGCCGGGCCCGGATCTCCAGCGCCTGCTGCAGGGCGGCGGCGGCGTTGATCGCCGGGACCGTCGGGCTCTGCGTCAGCGCGTGCAGGAAGGCGCTGGTCCCGGTGAACACCAGGTCGGTGCCCACGGGTCCGATCCGGGCCTCGAGCCCGTCCTTGATCCACTGCTGGGAGTCGAGGAGGGCGATCGCGAGTGTCACGTGCCGGGTCACCGCGGGCACCGGCAGGACCTTGGCGACGAAGGCGACCCCCACCGCGGCGGTGTCGATGGCGGCGTCGATGACCGCGGCCAGCAGTGGTTCGAGGTCGGCCGGGTGGTCCTGTCGCTGCGGGAACACCTGCCGCCCGCCGCGGGCCTGCTCGATGGCCGTCACGACCCCGACGACCTCATCGACGGAGACCCGCCGGTCGTCGATCCCCACCAGCACCCGGCCGACGACGTCGTTGACCGTCGCCCACTCGACGCCCTCGAGCCGTTCCAGGTGTCGCCGTAGCGCGCGACCGGCCTCCGATCGGTCCTCCGCCGCCGCCGGCGCGGCGACCTCGACGTGTACGTGGCCTTGCCCGTGCCCGTGGTCGGCCCACACCCGGCGCGTGTGCCGCGCCAACGGGGGCTCGAGCATGCCGCGGGCGACGCCGGCGATGCTCCGGACGTGCCCGTCGGGGATCGGGTCCGCGCCAGTGACCAGCGTGCCGACCGCCCGGATGCCGGTCTCGGCGGCCGCCTTCGCGAGCTGGAGCGAGCCGCCGGCCACCGTAGCCGCGGTGTCCACGGTGGCACGGGTGAGACGGCCGGCCGCACGGGTGGGCTCGGCGAGCAGTCCCGCGGTCAGGACGGCGGGTGCGACGGCGAGCCCGGCGCCGGTCGCCGCCAGCCGCGCAACCGTCCCGGCCGCGCTGCGGGCGGCCGTGATCCGGCGGAGCAGAGCCATCGGCGTCCCCTGGAAAACGACGGTTGCCGGGGACGGTACGCCGGGCGGCCGGACCCGGCCCCTCGTCGTCAGCGGGCCCGCAGCACCTGCCCGATGACCTCGCCGAAGCCGATGCGCGTGCCCACGGGACCGGGCGCCGAGGCGGAGATCGTCACGACGTCGCCGTCCTCGAGGAACGTGCGGGTCGAGCCGTCGGCGAGGGGAAGCGGTTTCCGGCCGTTCCAGGACAGCTCGATGAGCGAGCCACGCTGATGTCGCTCCGGGCCGCTGACCGTGCCGGAGGCGAAGAGGTCACCGGTGCGCAGCGCGGCGCCGTTGGCGGTGAGGTGCGCGAGCTGCTGGGCCGGCGTCCAGTACATCGACCCGAACGGCGGTCGGCTGATCCGTTCGCCGTTCAGCCGCACCTCGAGCGTGATGTCCAGACCCCAGGGGTGGGTCTCGTCGTCCAGGTAGGGCACCAGCGGGTGGTCGCGGGGCGGCGGATTCACTCGCGCCGCCTCCAGCGCGGCCAGTGGGACCACCCACGGCGAGACCGAGGTGAGGAACGACTTGCCGAGGAAGGGCCCCAGAGGCACGTACTCCCACGACTGGAGGTCCCGTGCCGACCAGTCGTTCACGAGGCAGGCGCCGAAGACGTGGTCGGGGAACGCGCGCAGCGGGACCGGCTCCCCGAGCGTCGACGGCATCCCCACCACGAAGCCCACCTCGGCCTCGATGTCCAGCCGCTGCGTCGGACCGAACGTCGGGACGTCGTCCCGAGGTGCCTTCCGCTGTCCGGACGGGCGGACCACGGGCGTGCCCGAGACCCGCACCGTGCCGGCCCGGCCGTGGTAGCCGATCGGCAGGTGCGTCCAGTTGGGCGGAAGCGGCTCACCGTCCGGACGGAGGATCCGCCCGAGGTTCTCCGCGTGGTGCCGCGAGCTGTAGAAGTCGACGTAGTCGGCGACCTCGACGGGCAGGTGCATGGTCACCGCGTCCTGCGGCAGCAGGTGCGGCTCCACGTCGCCCCGGTGCGCTGCGTCGCCGATCAGCTCCTGCAGCCGGGAGCGGACGGCAGCCCAGGCCGCCGGCCCCCGGGCCATGAACGCGTTGAGCGACCCGGTGGCGTGCACCGGGTCGTGGGTGGCGGCAGCGAGGTCGAGCACCCGGTCGCCGATCGCGACGCCGGTGCGCGGCGACGTCCCGGGCGTCGAGAACACGCCGTACGGCAGGTTGTCCGGCCCGAAGCCGGTGTCCGCCGGGAGGTCGAGCCAGGTCACGCCTTCGGCCCGCGGCCGGACCACGACCAGGCGTACCTACCGTCGTCCACCGCCGTGCCGCCCGCACCGAGACCGAGCGGCCGGAAGGTGTCGACCATGACGGCGAGCTCGTCGAAGGACTCCGCGCCCAGCGACCGCTCGACCGCGCCGGGCTGGGGGCCATGGCTGTGCCCGCCGGGGTGCAGCGAGATCGAGCCCTTGCCGATGCCCGAGCCCTTGCGGGCCTCGTAGTCGCCGTCGACGTAGAACATGACCTCGTCGGAGTCGACGTTGGAGTGGTAGTACGGCACCGGCACGGCCAGCGGGTGGTAGTCGACCTTCCGCGGCACGAAGTTGCAGATCACGAAGTTGGCGCCCTCGAACACCTGGTGCACCGGCGGGGGCTGGTGGACCCGCCCGGTGATCGGCTCGAAGTCGGCGATGTTGAACGCGTAGGGGTAGAGGCAGCCGTCCCAGCCGACGACGTCGAACGGGTGCTCCGGGACGACGTGGATCGTGCCGGTGAGCCCGCCGGGGCCCTCACCCCGGTGCTTGACGTACACCTCGACGTCGGTGCCCTCGATGAGCAGCGGCTCACCCGGGCCGCGCAGGTCGCGCTCGCAGTAGGGGGCGTGCTCGAGCAGCTGGCCGTACCGGGACAGGTACCGCTCCGGTGGGGCGATGTGGCTGTTCGCCTCGATCGCATAGGTGCGCAGCGGCTCCGCGCCGGTCGGGATCCACCGGTGCGTCGTCGCCCGCGGAACGATCACGTAGTCACCGGGGCCCGCCTCCAGGGCGCCGAAGGCGGTCTCGACCGTGGCCGTTCCGCGCTCGACGTAGACGCACTCGTCGCCGGTGGCGTTGCGGTAGTACGGGCTGGTCAGGCTCGACACGGCGTAGGAGATCCGGACGTCGGCGTTGCCGAGCACCAGCCGCCGGCCCGTGACCGGATCGGTGGCCTTGTGCTCCTCGCCGGGGAACAGGTCATGGAGCGTCAGGTGGCGGGGCACCAGCGGGCTGTTCGGCGCAAGCGACTGGTCGGGCAGCTCCCAGGGGCGGGCGTCGACCAGCGCCGACGGGATGCCCCGGTGGTAGAGCAGCGCAGAGTCCGACGAGAAGCCCTCCTCCCCCATCAGCTCCTCGGAGTACAGCCCGCCGTCGGGACGACGGAACTGGGTGTGCCGCTTCGGCGGGACCTCGCCGACCTGCCGGTAGTGCGCCATGGTGACCTCCCTGGAACGGCCCCGCTGCAGGGTCCCGCCGCGAGCATGCGAGTGGTGGGGGGCAGCGGGTCCTCTTTCAGAAGTTGCCGCGCCTGTCCTGCTCGCGCTCGATCGCCTCGAACAGTGCCTGGAAGTTGCCCTTGCCGAAGCCGAGGGAGCCGTGCCGCTCGATCAGCTCGAAGAAGACCGTGGGCCGGTCGCCGATCGGCCTGGTGAAGATCTGCAGCAGGTAGCCGTCCTCGTCGCGGTCGACCAGGATGCCGCGGCTCTGCAGCTCCTCGATCGGCGCGCGGACCGTGCCGATGCGCGCCCGCAGCTCCGGGTCCTCGTAGTAGGAGTCCGGGGTGCTGAGGAACTCGATGCCCTCGGTCCGCAAGGCGTCGACCGTCGCGAGGATGTCGATGGTCGCGAGCGCGACGTGCTGGGCGCCGGGGCCGCCGTAGAACTCGAGGTACTCGTCGATCTGGGACTTCTTCTTCCCCGGTGCCGGCTCGTTGAGCGGGAACTTCACCCGGTGGTTGCCGTTGGCGACGACCTTGCTCATCAGGGCCGAGTAGTCGGTGGCGATGTCCTCGCCGACGAACTCCGCCATGTTCGTGAAGCCCATGACCCGGTGGTAGAAGTCGACCCACCGGTCCATGGCACCCAGCTCGACGTTGCCGACGACGTGGTCGATGGCCTGGAACAGCCGCCGCGGCGCACCGGGCCGCGCGACCAGGGTCGAGGACCGCGGCACGTACCCGGGGAGATAGGGCCCGGTGTAGCCGGAGCGGTCGACGAGGGTGTGCACCGTGTCGCCGTAGGCGGCGATGGTCGCGAGCCGGACGGTGCCGTGCTCGTCGCTGGTGTCGTGCGGTTCGGCGACGACGGTCGCGCCCTGCGCCCGCGCGTGGGCGGTGCACCGGTCGACGTCGGGCACGGCCAGGGCGATGTCGACGATCCCGTCACCGTGCGCGCGGTGGTGGTCGGCCAGCGGGCTCGCCGGGTCGTAGGCGCCGGTGACGACGAAGCGCGCGGCGCCGGACCGGAGCACGAAGGCGCGGTGGTCCCGGTTGCCGGTCTCCGGGCCCGAGCAGGCGACCAGCTCCATGCCGAGGGCGGACTGGAAGAAGTGCGCCGTCTGCACGGCGTTGCCGACCACCCAGACCAGCGCGTCCCAGCCGGAGACCGGGAACGGGTCCGTGGCGTCGTCGTGCTCGACGAGGCCGACCAGCTGCCGGAGCTGGTCCAGGTCCAGCTGCGCCAGTCGCTCCTCGTCGTTCAGGGTCTGCTGGATCGACATGACGCCTCCACCGGTCCGCCGTGGTCCTCCGGTGCCATTGACCGACTCCGGACGGAGGTGCGCAACCAGTGCCCGCACCGCTCGCACTTCTGTACCGTTCGCCCAGCCGAAGGCCCGATGAGCTGGTCGATCCGCACAGCTGTTCCGACGAGCGACCGAGGAGAGCGCGATGGCCGACCGGAAGGTGCTCGACGCCCTCGACGTCGCGCTGCTGGCCGCGCTCCGGGACCACCCGCGGGCCGGCGCCCTGGAGCTGTCGCGCCTGCTGGGCGTGGCGCGCGCGACCGTGACGGCCCGGCTCGCCGCGCTGGAAGGCGCCGGGATCGTCACCGGCTACGGGCCGGACGTCGACGTCGCGGCGGCCGGTTTCGGCGTCCAGGCGTTCGTCACCCTGGAGATCGCGCAGGGCGCGATCGAGGCGGTGCGCAGCGACCTCGAAGCGATCCCGGGCGTGCTGGAGGCGCACGCGACGACCGGCAGCGGTGACGTGCTGTGCCGGGTGGCCGCCCTCTCGCACGAGGCGTTGCAGCAGACGCTCGTGCAGCTGAACCGCTCGCCGTCCGTCGTGCGCTCGACCAGCGTCGTGGTCCTGTCCTGCCTCGTCCCCTGGCGGACGACTCCCCTGCTGCGAGCGGCGGCGGCCCCGGGCGCCGGCCGATCGGCGATGGGCGCACCAGCGTCCTGACCGACCGGGCCCGGGAGCTCCGGAGGGACGGCGTCGGGCCGGGCCCGGCGGCGGACGGGTCCGGTCAGGCCCCGGGCAGGATCAGCAGCTTGCCCGTGGTCCGGCGGCTCTGCAGGTCCTCGTGCGCCCGGCGGGCGTCGGCCAGGCCGTACCGCCCACCGATGCGCACG
>JAOPUS010000131.1 GCA_025963345.1 Blastococcus sp.
TCGTCGGCGCCACCGGCCAGGTCGGCAGCGTCGTGCGGCAGCTCCTCGCCGAGCGCAACTTCCCGCTCGCCGAGCTGCGGTTCTTCGCCTCCGCCCGGTCCGCCGGCAGCACCCTGCCGTGGGGTGACGGTGAGATCACCGTCGAAGACGCCGCCACCGCGGACCCGACCGGGCTGGACATCGCGATCTTCTCCGCGGGGGCCACCACCTCGAAGGCGCAGGCGCCCCGGTTCGCCGAGGCCGGCGTCACGGTCATCGACAACAGCTCCGCCTGGCGGCGCGACCCCGACGTCCCGCTGATCGTCAGCGAGGTCAACCCGCACGCCCTGGCCGACATCCGCAAGGGCATCATCGCGAACCCGAACTGCACGACCATGGCCGCGATGCCGGTGCTCGCGCCCCTGCACGCCGAGGCCCAGCTCGTCCGGATCATCGCCAGCACCTACCAGGCGGTGTCCGGCAGCGGGCTGGCCGGCGTCGAGGAGCTCGACGGGCAGGCCAAGGCCGTCGTCGACAAGGCCGCCGCGCTCGCCCACGACGGGTCCGCGGTGACCTTCCCCGACCCGGTCAAGTACGTCCGGCCGATCGCGTTCAACGTGCTGCCGATGGCCGGCTCCGTCGTCGACGACGGCAGCTTCGAGACCGACGAGGAGCAGAAGCTCCGCAACGAGAGCCGCAAGATCCTCGGCATCCCGGAACTGCGGGTGTCCGGCACCTGCGTGCGCGTGCCGGTCTTCACCGGTCACTCGCTGTCGCTGAACGTCGAGTTCGCCCGGCCGCTCTCGGTCGAGCGGGCCACCGAACTGCTGTCGGCGGCGCCCGGGGTCGAGCTCTCCGAGGTCCCCACCCCACTGCAGGCCGCCGGTCGCGACCCGAGCTTCGTGGGCCGGATCCGTCAGGACCCGGGCGTGGACGACGGCCGCGGGCTGGTGCTGTTCGTGAGCAACGACAACCTCCGCAAGGGCGCCGCCCTCAACACCATCCAGATCGCGGAGTTGATCGCCGCCGCGCGGCGCTGATCTCAGGTGGACCACAGCTCCGCCTAGAGTGTCGACGCGCGCCTGAGCCGTCGGACGAAGGGCGATGCGATGGGCGAGTGGCTTCCGTACGGGCTTCGCCGACTGGATCCGCACCGCGCACGGCGGATCGGGCTCTGGGCGCTCGTCGTCGTGGCCGCGACCGGGTTCGTCGTGCCCCGCCTCGGCCGCCCGCCCTGGCACTTCTTCGACCTGCTGGTCTACCGTGGCGCGCTGCAGTCGTGGATGAGCGGGGAGCCGCTGTACTCCTTCGCCCGAGGCGACACCGGGTACGGGTTCACCTACCCGCCGTTCGCGGGCCTCGTCCTCTCGCCGCTCACCCTCGGTCGCTGGCAGGTCCAGGCGGTGCTGCTGACGGCGGCGTCGGTCGCCGTCGTCGTCGCGACCACCGTGCGGTTCTTCGCGCCTGTCGCCCGGCGCGCGGGGTGGCGGCCGGCCGTCGCGGTGACTCTCGCCGTGCCCGTGGTCCTCCTGATGTCTCCGGTCCGGGAGACACTCGCCTACGGCCAGATCAACCTCCTGCTCGTGGCGCTGGTCCTCGGCGACGTCGTCGCGGTGCGCCGCGGGTGGCGGTGGGCCGGCGCAGGGACCGGGCTCGCCGCCGCCATCAAGCTGACGCCGGCGATCTTCGTCCTCTATTTCCTGCTCACCCGCCGGCGGCGGGCGGCCGCCGTGGCGGTCGCCACGTTCCTCGCCGTCACGGCGACGGCCTTCGCGATCGCGCCGCACGCCTCGCGGCAGTTCTGGACGGGAACGCTCTGGGATACCGCTCGGGTCGGGCACGTCGACAAGACCTCCAACCAGTCGCTGCTGGGCATGCTGGCGCGGATCGCCGGCCCGACCCCGCCGCAGCTGCTGTGGTTGGTCCTGGCCGGCGTGGTACTGGCCCTCGGCATGTGGCGGGCCATGCGTGCCTTCACCCACGGCGACGAGCTGGTCGGGCTCACGCTCACGGGGCTCACCGCCGCCCTCGTCAGTCCCATCTCGTGGGTCCACCATCTCTACTGGCTCGTCCCGGCCGTCATCGTCCTGGCCGACATGGCCCTGGGCCGGCCGGTCCTTCCCGGGTGGCCGTGGTCCCGGCTGTCGCGGCGCGGGACGGCGCGGGTCGCCGGCGTCTCCGCGGTCGCGATCTCCATCGCCTGCTGCTCCCAGTTCATCTGGCTCTTCCAGCGCGACGAGGGGCTGACGCACGTCGGTGGCGTGCTCGGCACGCTGGGCGAGAACACCTTGGTCCTGGCCATGGTCGCCCTCGTGGTCCTGCTCCCGCCGCGCGCCAGGGTGCCGACGGCTCCCGCCCCAGCAGGCCACGACGTCGCAACGCTCACCGCGGACTGAGGAACGACATGGCTCTGGAGGTCACCTCCGGGTCCGCCCCCAGGCGCCCAGGCATGGCCGTCCTCCAGGTCCTGGCCGTCTGCTGCGTCGCTGTCGCCGTCTGGGTCTACGTCAGCCGCCTGCTCGTCTTCCCGCCCTGGCACCACACGTTCGACCTCCGGGTCTACCGCGGGGCCGTGCAGTGGTGGCTGGACGGGCGGCCGCTCTACGACTTCGTGCGGCCGCACACCTCCAAGGGGTTCACCTATCCGCCGTTCGGTGCCCTGGCGCTGATGCCCCTGGCGATCGGCACGGAGATCACCGCGACGGTGCTCAGCACCGTCGGATCCGCGGTGCTCCTGATCGGGACGACCTGGCTGCTGGTGGCGCCCGTCGCGCGGCGCCACGGCTGGACCCCGTGGTTCGCGGTGGCCCTCTCGGTGCCGCTGGTCTTCGCCATGGAGCCGGTCCGGGAGACCTTCGGCTGGGGCCAGGTGAACCTGTGGGTGATGGCCCTCGTCCTCGCCGATGTCGTCGCGCTGCAGCGCGGATCGGCGTGGGCGGGCGTCGGTATGGGGCTGGCAGCGGCGATCAAGGTGACGCCCGGCCTGTTCCTCGTCTACCTGGTGCTGACCCGTCGGTGGCGGAACGTCGCGGTGGCGGTGGGCACCTTCCTGGCCGCGACGCTCCTCGCCCTGGCGCTGGACCCCCGGTCGTCCGTGCAGTTCTGGACCGACACGCTGTGGCAGACCGGCCGGGTCGGGCGCGTGGACCGGACCTCGAACCAGTCCCTGCTCGGGCTGCTCGCGCGGCTCGCCGATCCACTCACTCCCGATCGCCGCGTCTGGCTCGTCCTCGCCGCCGCCGTCCTCGCGCTGGCCCTGTGGCGAGCCGTGCAGGCGTTGCGGCGGGGTGACGAGCTCGTCGGCGTCACGATCACCGGGCTGGCGACCTGTCTGATCAGCCCGATCTCGTGGACGCACCACCTCTACTGGGTGGTGCCCACCGCCGTCGTGCTCGTCGACGTCGCCGCCGGGACACCGGTGCACGCCTCCGGCCGTCCGTGGTTCCGCGCCCATCCGCGTGCCGTGGCGCGCGGTGCAGGGGTGGCGGCGCTCGCTGTCGTGGCGGCGTTCTTCCTCTCCGTGATCTGGTTCTTCGAGCACCCGCCCGGGGCACACAACAGCGGCGGAGTTCTCGGGATCCTGGGGGAGAACGCGTACGTGTTGATCCTGGTCGCGCTGGTGGCACTCCTCCCGGCGCGCGCTGCCGGCGGACCGGCAGTCGCGACTCAGCGCGGCGGCACCTTCCGCAGCGCGAACGACAGCGCCATCTCGACCTGCCGGATGGTCTCCTCGATGACCAGCGAGCCGTGACCGGCGTCGAACCGGTAGACCTCGTGCTCCTTGCCCTGCCTGTCCAGCTCGCCGAGGTAGTTGTCGATCTGCCGGATCGGGCACCGCGGGTCGTTGGCACCCGCCACGACCAGCACCGGCGCGGCCACGGCGTCCACGTAGGTGATCGGCGAGGACCGCACGTAGACGTCGCGCACCTCGTCCGGTGAGCCGCCGAACAGCGCCCGGTCGTAGGCCCGCAGGCCCTCCATCTCGTCCTCGTACGCGGCGAGGTAGTCCGCCA
>JAOPUS010000014.1 GCA_025963345.1 Blastococcus sp.
TTCGGCGCGGGCAGCAGCCGCTGCCCCTTGCGCTTGAATCCGGCCTCGCCGCCGTAGGCCTCCCGGTGGAACGGCAGGCCGACGATCCGGCCGTCATTGCGGTAGGACCAGCCGTGGTACGGGCAGCGGAAGTGCGAGGCGTTGCCCATCTCCGCCCGGCACACCTGCATTCCGCGGTGCAGGCACATGTTGAAGTGCGCCCGGATCTCGCCCTCCTCGTCGCGAGTGACGATGAAGGAGTCCTCCAGCACCCGGCGGACGACGTAGTCACCGGGCCTGGCGATCTCGGACTCGTGGGCCACGAAGATCCATGCCCGGCCGAAGATCCGCTCCTTCTCCAGTTCGAAGAGCTCACGGTCGTTGTAGATGTGCGCGGGGATCATGCCCCGTCGCACGTCGTCGAGGACTCCGGACTGATCGGCCATGCTCCTGGCCCCCCTATGAGGTCATTCCTTCTGCAAAGCAGAGTCATGCTCTGTCGAGTAGAGCAAGTGACCGCCACCACGTCAAGGTGGACACCCACGCCTGCGTCTGCCGTACCGAGAGCGAAGGTCAGGAGTTCGGCAGGATGAAGATCAGCCAGGTCAGCATGGGCGCGGTGACGGCCATGCTGATGCCCCACGCCAGCATCGTGCGGAACAGCGTGGGCTGTTCTTCCTCCGGTGCGTTGGCCAGCGTCAGGGCGCCGACCGAGCTGAAGGGGGTGGAGTCCACCACCGTGGCGGAGATGGCCAGCGCGACGATCATCGCCGTCGCGCCCACCTCGCCCCGGGCCAGGAAAGGTGCCGCCAGCGGGATCAGCACCGCGATCAGGCCGGCGCTGGAGGCAAAGGCCGAGGTGAACGCCCCGACGAGGCAGAGCAGGAAGGCCGTGAGCAGCGGAGCGCCGAGCCCGGCGATGCCGTTGCCGATCACGTCGATCGTGCCGTAGCGCTGCAGCGCGCCGACATAGGTGACCACACCGCAGATCAGCAGCACGACCGACCAGACGATCCGCCGATCGGCGTTGGCGACGCGGCCAGGAAAGGCCAGGTGAAGCAGGGCCGCGCCGATGAGCGCGAGGAAGCCGATCTCCAGGTCGAAGACGAGCGCACCGACTGCCACGCCCAGGATGATCAGCATGGTGATCACCTGATCGACCCGCAGCGGCGTGCGCTCGGCGTCGAGCCGCGGCAACGCCGTGCTGACCGACCCGGTCCGCTCGACCGCAGCTCCGCCGGCTCCCATACCGCCGTGCAGGGTGACGTCGCTGGTGCCCACGCCGCCTGGCACCGGGGCGTCGGTCGCCAACCCGGGCAGCCGGTCCGGGACGTCGCCGGAGCCGAGTGTGCCGGTGGCCTCCGACAGCCGCTGACCGCGCTCGCGCAGCAGCGTGCGGCCACCGAAGAGCAGGTAGATGACGACGGCGAGCCCGATGTTGTAAGCGGCATTGCCGAAGAACAGCTCGGTCGCCGAGACCTCGAGGCCGTTCGCCTCGGCCGACTGGCGAACGATGATGGCCAGCCCGTTGAGCGGCGAGAAGTTTCCTAGGCACGACCCGTGCATGACCATGAGCGCGGCCATTCGGCGGTCGATGCCGTACCGCGCGCCCAGTCGCAGGCAGAGCGGGGCCAGCATCGCGACGCCGGCCGGGCCGAGGGCGCCGGCCATCGTGGGGACGGCCGAGAAGAAGAAGATCATCCACGGCACCAGGGCCGGACGGTCGCCCAGTAGGCCGACCGCTCGGTCGATGAGCCACTCGAGGGTGCCGTTGACCGCCGCGAGACCGAACAGGTACGTGACGCCCACGAGCAGCACGAACAGATCGGGCGGGAAGCCGGCCAGCAGTTCGTCGACGGTCTCGTGGGCCACGAGCGTGCCGACCAGGAACGTGGCGATGAGTGCCAGCGCGCCGATGTTGACCGGCCGCAGCGTCCCGATGACAAAGACGAGCACGAGACCCACGACGCCGATGACGTGAATGGACACAGGAACTCCTCTGCTCGGAGGCGAACGACGAGGGAACGGGCCGTCTGCGCGGCGACGGCGCTGCGCTTCTCTGCGGTGCGGAAGTCATTTCTGCCAGGGTCTGAGCGTGGTGTCAAACGTCACAGCCGCGGCGCGACGCGACCCGGCACGGCAGGTCGCGGGGTGCAAGGCCGACCGTTTCGCGAGATCCCGAGTCGGTGTCGGCGTCCGCCTCGCCTCGCCCGGACCCGGTGCGGTCGGCCCCTCCGTTGCGGTGCAGAACGCCGACGACGAGTCGATCCCGGTGCTGGTGCTGATCGGGTAGATGCCCGCTGGGATCGTCGACCCGCAGCGGTCCGCGCACGACGGCCGGCACCCCGGGTCTTCTCCGCCGACCCGCACTTCGCCGAGTTTCGCCCGCTCGCTCGGCGGCTGCGGTATCCGGGTGGGCCGGGACGAGGACCTGGCGGCGGCCCTCGAGGAGGCGCCGGCCCAGGAGCGGCCGGCGATCGTCGACGTCACCCAGGACCGGATGTACGGCCTTCGCCCGGGCTCACTCGACCGGCCGCCCGGTGAGGCGGGTGGCGCCCAGGGGTCCTGGGCGCCACCCCTGTCACGCGGGACGCAGGCCCTGCAGGTAGGAGACCGTCTCCCCCAGGCCGACGACGTCGCCGTACTTGGCGTCGATGTCGAACAGACTGGCCGCGTGCGGCAGTGCTGCCCGGTCCCCCACCGCTTCCTCGACGACGATGGTGTGGAAACCGTAGGAGCAGGCATCGACGGCGGTGGCGCGCACACACCCGCTCGTGGTGCACCCGGTGATGATCAAGGTATCGACCCGCCGGGAGACCAAGCGGGCCGCCAGATCGGTGCCGAAGAAGCACGACGCGTACTTCTTCACCAGGGTCGTCTCGTTGGGCCGCTGGTTCAGTCGCGCGTCGACCTTCACCCACTCGCTCCCCTCGACCAGCCAGCTGTTGGCCGGGATCTTGCGCACCCAGATCCCCGCCTCCTGCAGCTCCGCGTCGTAGGCGACCGTCGAGAAGATGACCGGGATGCCGGCGGCCCGGGCCGGCTCCAGCAGCGTGATGGTCGCAGCGAGCTGGGTGTCCAGGTCGCCGGCCAGCGGCGAGCGCAGGTCGGTGAAGCCAGTGATGAAGTCCACCGCGAGCAGCGCCGGCCGTTGCCCGAAGCCGACCCGGCGGCCGAAGCCCTTGTCGTGGAACTCCTTGCGCAGCCGGGTGTACTCCTCGACGACCTCGCTCATCGCGCGACCTCTCCCGCCGGGGCACCGACGGAGCCGCGCTGCGCGCGATAGGCCTCGGCGATCTCGTCGGCCGTGGCCAGCCACACCCCCTCGTGGCCGGCGATGTACTCCAGAGCCTGGTCCAGGTACTTGTGCCGGAACGGCTGGTTGACGCTGAACGGGTGTACACACAGCGCCATCACACGGCCGCTGTGGGCAGAGTCCGCATACAGCTGGTCCAGTTGGTCACGGACCGCCTGCAGGAACTCGGGGCCGGTGTAGCTCTTGCTCACGAACAGCGTGACGTCGTTCATCTCGATGGAGTAGGGGACGCTCAGCATCCCGGTCACGCTCAGCTCGTAGGGCTGGTCGTCGTTCGTCCAGTCCAGCGTGTACCCCAGGCCCAGCTCGGCCAGCAGGGAAGGCGTCTCGAACGTCTCGGTGAGCGCCGGACCGAGCCAGCCCTGGGGGCGACGGCCGGTCGCGGCCTCGATCGTGTCGACGACCTCAGCGAGATAGGCCCGCTCCTCCTCGCGCGACATCCCGGCCTGGAAGGTGGAGTTGTCGCGGCCATGCGCCATCCAGGCCCAGCCCCGCTCGCGTCCGGCCTGGATGATCTGGGGATACCGGCTGCAGACGTCGGAGTTCAGCAGCACGCTCGCCCGGACGCCGTGCCGATCCAGGCTCTCGATGAGCCGCCAGATGCCCACACGAGGCCCGTAGTCCCGCCACCCGTAGTTGAGCGGGTCGGGCGTCAGGCCGGCGGTACCCCCGAAGATGCTCGTGGACGGCCTGTCGACCTGGTAGTGCTCGATGTTGAGGCCCAGGTAGAAGGCGACGCGCGCACCCCCGGGCCAGGTGATCGCCGGACGCTCGGGGATCGGGCTGTACGAGAAGAGCTGATTGTCCATGGCGGAGGGTCCTGTCGGTCGAGGGACATCGGGGACGGCCGGGGGCTGACTTCGACGGCCCTCTTCCGCATTGCAGAATCGTTCTCTGCAGGGCGTGTTCTAGGCCACATAGGCCGACCGTGTCAACGCCCTCTGCTCCCCTGTCGCGCGGAGCGGGCCACGGCGTGCGCACCGGCGCGCAGGTTCCCTGTACGCATCAGGACCACAGGTGTGCGCGCGGCAGCGGGTCGCCGTGGCGCACCGTGTAAAAGCCGAAGGCATCGGCGCTCAGCCGTAACACCTGGATCAACCCGCGAATCAGTGCCGCCCGAAGAGGTGGACGGTGTCTACCGGGCGTCGTCTACCAACGCCTCGAGGGTGGCTCGGGCTCCACGCGCATGCAGGGACGTCAGCGCCGCCACGTAGTGCGAGGTGAACCGCTCGTCGTCGGCCAGGTCCCCGAACAGCTCGCGGTCGGCGAGGAAGGCGAGCGGGTCCTCCCGCTGGCGGCGCGCGTTCGCCATGAGGCGGTCGCTTCTGCGGTCGACCACCTCGATCGACTGGCCCTGCTCGTCGGCCCCCTCGCAGTACCGGGCCCAGCTGGCGACGACCGCGGCCGACCGGCGGATCTCACCGCCGGCGGCCAGGTTCTCCCTGATCACCGGGAGCAACCATTTCGGGATCCGCTCGGAACCGTCGAAGGCCAGGCGCGCCAACGTGTCCCGGATGGCCGGGTTGGAGAAGCGGGCGATCAGGTTCTCCCGGTACTCCGCCAGGTCGATGCCCGGGACCGGCCGGAGGGTCGGCGTCGCCTCCTCCTCCATGTAGCCGAGCAGGAAGCGCTGGAAGAGCGGGTCCTGGGCCGCTTCATGGACCAGCCGGTATCCCGCGAGGTAGCCGAAGTAGGCCAGCGCCTGATGGCTCGCGTTGAGCAGCCGCAGCTTCATCAACTCGTAGGGCTCGACGTCCTCGACGATCTGGACGCCCGCGTCCTCGAGGGGAGGCCGACCGAGGCTGAAGCGGTCCTCCAGCACCCATTGCGTGAAGGGCTCGCACACGACCGGCCATCCGTCGTCGATGCCGAACCGCTGACGGAGCTCCTCCCGGTCCTCGTCCGTGGTCCCAGGAGTGATCCGGTCGACCATCGAGTTGGGGAAGGGCACCTCCTGTTCGACCCAGGAGCCGAGCTCCCGGTCCCGCAGGCCCGCGAAGGCGGTGAAGCTGCGCCGCGCGACGTCGCCGTTGCCCTGGATGTTGTCGCACGACACGACGGTGAACGGCGGCAACCCGCGCTGCCGCCGACGGACCAGCGCCTCGGTGACCAGTCCGAACGTCGTCCTGGGCACCGCCCCCGACTGCAGGTCGGCCACGACATCGGGGTCGGTGGCGTCGAACTCCCCGGTCACGGGCGAGAAGTTGTAGCCGCCCTCCGTCACCGTCAGCGACACGATTCGCGTCGCCTCGTCCGCCATCTTCTCGATGACCGCCTCCGGGTCGTCCGGCGCGAGCAGGTACTCCACGATCGACCCGACGACGCGGGGCTCGAGTGTCCCGTCGGGGTGCTTGATCACGAGGGTGTAGAGCCCGTCCTGCGCGGCCATCACCTCCGCCATGCGGCGGTCGGACGGCAGCACGCCGACGCCGCAGATACCCCACTCTTCCGCCTTCCCCTGCTCCAGGAGACGGTCGATGTACATCGCCTCGTGCGATCGGTGGAAGCCGCCCACGCCGAGGTGCACGATCCCCGTCCGCACTCCCTCCCGGTCGTAGGCCGGGGTCGACACCGATGCGCTCAGCGAGGACAGCGTCTTCCGGTTGAGGGGCTGCATGTCGTCCTCCGCAGGGTCGACGGTGTCCCGGGCGCACCCGGTCACCGTGTCGGGCTTGCCGGCTCGTGCTCGGTCGGAGGGGCGACGTCCGCGACGGACTTCTGCCTCGCCACGGTGAGGTCACGGGCCTCTGCGTAGCGGTCGCGGACGGCCCGGACGACGTCGCCGTCGTAGGTCTGCACCCCAGCGCGATTCCACCGCGGCGGCTCCGGGTTCCCGCTGAGCGTCCAGGCGGCCTGCCGGGCGGCCCCGTCCGCGACGTACTCCCCTGGTGGCGGGACCAGCACCGGGCGCCCCAGCACGGTCGGTGCGATCCGCTGGACAGCCGGGGAACGGGCGCCGCCCCCCACGAGGACGACCCGATCGACCCGCGCACCGGACGCGACGAGCGCATCGAGGCCGTCGGCCAGACCGCACAGCAGTCCCTCGACGGCGGCGCGTGCCAGATGCGCGGCCGTCGCGGTCGTCAGGCGCAGCCCGTGCACGGCGCCCGTGGACTCCGGCCGATCCGGGGTCCGTTCGCCCTCCAGATAGGGGACGAGGACGAGCCCGTCCGCGCCCGGCGGGGCCGAGAGTGCGAGCCGCGCCAGTTCCTCGTGGTCGACGCGCAGCATTCCGGCGACGGCGTCGAGCACACGGGCCGCGTTGAGCGTCGCGATCAGCGGCAGGAACCGGCCGGTCGCATCGGCGAAGCCCGCGACCGAGCCGGTCGGGTCGGCGGTGGGCGCCTCGGCCACCGAACAGACGACTCCGGACGTGCCGATGGACACGACGGCGTCACCGGGGCGGGTGTCGAGCCCGAGGGCCGCGGCAGCGTTGTCCCCCGTGCCCGGGCCGAGCACGGGGCCCTCGGCCATGGTGCCGGCCGGCGTGGACGGGCCCACGACCCGTGGAACGACCGCTGCGTGCCCCAGAGCGCGCTCGAGCAGGTCACCGCGGTAGCTGCCGGTCCCGGGTGACCAGTAGCCGGTTCCACTGGCGTCCCCCCGATCGGTCCGGAGCCCCTCGAGGGTCGGGTCTGTGCCGAGCCGCCAGGTCAGCCAGTCGTGCGGCAGACACACAGCGGCCGTGCGGGCTGCCGATTCCGGCTCGTGCTCGGCCAGCCAGCGCAGCTTGGTCACGGTGAAGGACGCGACCGGGACGGAGCCCACGGCCTCCGCCCATGCCCGGCGGCCCCTCTCACCGCCCCCCAGTTCGGCGATCAGGTCCCGGGCGGCAGCGGCGGACCGCGTGTCGTTCCACAGCAGTGCGGGCCGGACCACCCGGCCGGAGTCGTCGAGGGTCACCATCCCGTGCTGCTGTGCCCCCACCGCGACCGCCGCCACGTCGCCGAGCCCACCGGCCTGGTCCACCGCCTCCTGCAACGCCGTCCACCACGCTTCCGGATGCACCTCCGTGCCTTCCGGGTGCCCGGCCCGTCCCTGCCGAACCAACGCGCCGGTCTGCGCGTTCCGGATGACGACCTTGCAGGACTGTGTCGACGAGTCGACGCCGGCGACCAGGGCATCCACGGTGCTGACCCACTCCCTCCTGCACCCGTCGATCTGGGATCCCCGCGAGCACCGCGGTCACGGTGTTCCCCGCGAAGGCTGGCCGGACAGGAGTCAGGTGGGTAGCCGCAGCCCCGTCGTCGCCGAGAAGAGGTGCTCCTTGCCGGGCTCGATCCGCAGGTACACCCGATCTCCCTTGGCGGGCGGACGGCTCGGGTCGACGCGGGCGATGATCAGACCGCTCTCGATCGAGGCACCCTCGGGCAGCTCCGGCAGCGTTCCGTGGAGAAACGCGTCGGAACCGAGTTCCTCCACGACGCCCACGTCCACGGGGAAGGCCCCCTCGTCGTTCTCCGAGACGAGATCGAGGGACTCCGGACGGAAACCCCCGATGACGCGGTCCGCGCCCTCGGCGGCCAGCGCGCTCGAGGCCGCGCGCGTCAGCGGGATGCGCGCCCTCCCGAGGACGGCCTGCCCGTCGTCGATCCGGAACTCGGCGATGTTCATGCCCGGCGAGCCGATGAAACCGGCGACGAAGACGTTCGCCGGCTCCTGGTACAGCCGCAGCGGGGTGTCGCACTGCTCGAGGATCCCGGCCCGGAGAACCGCCACCCGGTCCCCCATCGTCATGGCCTCGACCTGGTCGTGGGTGACGTAGACGGTCGTCGTGCCCAGCCGGCGCTGCAGAGCGGCGATCTGGGTGCGGGTCTGCACGCGCAACTTGGCGTCGAGGTTGGACAGCGGCTCGTCCATGAGGAATACCTGCGGCGAGCGGACGATGGCCCGGCCCATGGCCACCCGCTGGCGCTGACCGCCGGAGAGCGCCTTCGGCTTTCGGTCGAGGAACTCCTCGAGGTCGAGGATCTTGGCCGCCTCCGCGACCCGGGCCGAGATGTCCTCCTTGCTGTTGCCGGCGATCTTCAGCGCGAATCCCATGTTGTCCGCCACCGTCATGTGGGGGTACAGGGCGTAGCTCTGGAAGACCATCGCGATGTCGCGGTCCTTGGACTTCAGATTCGTGACCGGGCGGTCGCCGATGAGGATGTCTCCCCGGTCGACGTCCTCCAGGCCGGCGAGCATGCGCAGGCTGGTCGACTTGCCGCAGCCCGACGGCCCGACGAGAACGAGGAACTCCCCGTCCTCGATGTGCAGATCGAGCGCGTCCACCGCGGGTCGTTCGGAGCCCGGGTAAATACGGCTCGCCTTGTCGTACGTGACCGAAGCCATGAAGCCTGTCTCCTTCAGGAAGCGGTGTGAGTGGGTTGTCCGGTCTGCGGATGGATGACGACCTTGACCGACTGCGGGTCGCGTCGCCCCGCCGTCAGTGCCTCCTCCGCTTGGTGGAGCTGGAAGGTGCCGGTGACCAGGCGGTCGAGGTCGACCCGTCCCGAGGCGACCAGTGCGATGGCGGTTGGCCAGGTGTTGGCGTAGCGAAATGTGCCGGTCAGCTCGAGTTCGCGCTCCTGCACGACCGACAACGGCAGAGGGACCTCATCGCCCCCCATTCCCACAAGGACTGCCCGGCCGGCGCGATCCAGAGCGCGGATGGCCTCGCTGATCGCCGGGGGATGACCGGAGCACTCGAGGAGCACCTCGGGGGGCCGGTCCAGGTCGGCGACGCTCGTCTCCCGCGCGTCGACCGTTTCGGTAGCTCCCAGGTCCCTGGCCAGCGCCAGCCGCGCGGGATTGACGTCGGACACGATCACCTCGGTCGCTCCGAAGGCCAGCGCCGTCTGCACGGCTACCAACCCGATCGGTCCGGCGCCGGTGACGAGCACCCTGGAGCCGGCGGTGACGTGTCCCTTCATGCATGCCCACACGCCCACGGACAGCGGCTCGAGCAGGGCCGCGGCATCATCGCTGATGCTGTCCGGTACCGGATGGGCGAAGGCCTCGTGCACGACGACGTACTCGGCGAACGCGCCGTCGATGGGTGGCGTGGCGAAGAAGCGCATGTTCGGGCAGAGGTTGTAGCGCCCCGCCAGGCACTGCCGACAGGACATGTCCGGCACACCGGGTTCGACGGAGACGCGCTGGCCGACCGCTGGTCGGGTCACTCCGGGACCGACCTCCGCCACCTCCCCCGCGGCCTCGTGGCCCAGTACCAGCGGCGCCTCCACCACGAAGCTTCCGATGCGTCCGTGGTCGTAGTAGTGGGTATCCGAGCCGCACACCCCCACCGATCGAATCCGGACCACGACCTCACCCGGGCCTGCCTGGGGGACAGGCCGGTCCTCGATGACCACGTCCCCGGGGCCGTGGAGCACTGCAGCCCTCATGTGTGGTCTTTCTTCAGCCTGCCCGGGGGATGCCGGGGCGCCTGCGACGGTGGTAGATCCTGCGTTCACTTCACGGCGCCGAGAGAGAGGCCCTGGACGAGCTTGTCCTGGGCAGCGAAGCCGGCGATGAGGACCGGCAGCGACACCACGAACGCGGCCGCGCAGACCTTCGCGAGGAACAACCCCTGGCTCGTGACGAACCCGGTGAGGTACACCGGCGCCGTCTCGGCGCGGGTGCCGGTCAGAACCCGGGCCATGAGCAGTTCGTTCCAGGAGAAGATGAAGCAGATCAGCGACGTCGCGGCGATCCCCGGCAGGACGACCGGCCCGACCACGCGCCGCAAGGTCAGGAGGAGCCCCGCGCCGTCCATCGACGCCGCCTCCAGGATCTCCACGGGGACCTCGGCGAGGAACGACCGCATCATCCAGACCGCGATCGGCAGGTTCATCGAGGTGTACAGCACGATGAGGAACCAGATGTTGTCCAGCAGCCCGGTGTACTGCGCGAACAGGTAGATGGGCAGCAGGCCGGCCACGATCGGCAGCATCTTGGTGGACAGGAAGAAGAACATGACGTCGGTCCACTTGCGGACCGGCCGGATGGACAGCGCGTAGGCCGCGGGGATGGCCAGCACGAGCACCAGGATCGTGGACAGCACGCTGGCCGTGAGCGAGTTGAGCAGCGACGGCCACGGGCTGGCACCACCCCCGGCGCCGAAGAACTCCCGGTAGCCCTGCAGGGTCAACGGCGCGGCCAGGGACGGTGGGTTCGTGGCCGCGTCCGCCTCGCTGTGGAAGGACGTGAGCACCATCCACAGCACGGGCAGCACGAAGAGGATCCCGATCACCCAGGCAGCCAGGGCGAGGGCCGGCCCGCCACGCTCCCGCCGCTTCTTCCGTGGCGCCCCTTCCGGTGTGCGCGTCGCGGGCACCGGTCCGACATCGGTGGTGGCGGTCATCGCGCGTTCTCCTCACGGAACAGGCTCGACACCGTGCGCAGCGCCAGCGTGGCGATGATGATGGTGCCGATGACGACGACGACGCCTGCGGCGGAGGCCCGGCCGTAGTCGTGGGCCTGATAGAAGGTCTGGTAGATCGTGTAGGGCAGGTTCGCGGTACCCAGCCCGCCGGACGTGATCGTGAAGACGTAGTCGAAGTTCTGCACGATGTAGATCGCGCCCAGCAGCCCGCCGAGTTCGAGGTACTGGCGCAGGTGCGGAAAGGTCATGTAGCGGAAGATCTGCCACGCGCTCGCGCCGTCGATGCGGGCGGCCTCGATGACGTCCAGGGGACGGCTCTGCAGCCCGGCGAGCAGGATCAGCATCATGAAAGGGGTCCACTGCCAGATCAGGGCGACCTCGATGGAGACCAGCGGCGCAGTGGTGATCCAATCCGGCTGGGGCGGGTTGCTCGAGCCGAACAGGCTCCAGATCCAGGTGAGCGCGCCGTTCAGCAGGCCGTACTCCGGGTTGTAGAGCGCGTGCTTCCACAACAACGCGGCCGCCACAGGGACGATGAGGAAAGGCGTGATCATCATCGTTCGCACGATCCCGCGGCCGCGGAACTTCCGGTCCAGGAGCAGCGCGATCACCATGCCGAGCAACAGGCTGACCAGGACGACCACCACGGTGAGCTCGATCGTGACGATGATCGAGTCGCGCATGTTGACGTCGGTCAGCACGCTCACGTAGTTGCTCACACCGGTGAAGCCGCGTTCGTCCGGGTAGTAGGCGTTCCAGTTCATGAACGAGATGACCAGCGTGGCCACGAACGGCAGCTGGGTCACCACGATCGTGAAGATGAGCGCCGGCAACAGCGGGGCCCGGCGGGCCCAGTCGGCCGACCGACGTAATGCACCACTGGGTTGAGCCGGCCCCGTTCCCGGTTCGGCCCCGCGGCTGCGTTCGAGCGTGGCGCTCATGCCGCCTCCTCTGCTGTCGTCCGGTCAGGCCGCGCGGGTGGCGCGCGGGTCGGCGTGCGGGCCGTGGAAACGCTCGTCCGGTCCGGTCACCCTGACCGCTCCCGGTACCGCACGGCCACGTCCTCGGCGAGCTGCTGTCCCCGTGCGAGCGCTGCGTCCACCGTGGTCTTCCCCGCGATCGCGGAGCTGACCTCCTGCGACACCTGGGTACCGAGGTCGGGGAACTCGGGGATGTCGACGAACTGGATGCCCGGCGCCGGGCGCGGCTGGACCCCGGGGTTGTTGGGGTCGGCGCTCAGGATCGCGTCGAGCGTGGGCTTGGCAAACGCCCCCGCCTCCTGGAGGTACTGGGGGTTCTCGTACGTCGATGCACGCTTGCCGGCCGGCACCCGGGACCAGCCGAGCTCGGAGCCGACGAGTTCCTCGTACTGCTTGCTGGAGGCCCAGGAGATGAACTTCCAGGCGTCGTCCTTCTTGGTGCTGGCCTGCTGAATGCCCCACGACCAGGTATAGAGCCACCCGGAGCTGGCCGTCTTGACCACCGGCGCGGCGACGTACCCCATCTTTCCCCGCACCGGGGAGTCAGCGGCCTCGAAGGATCCCGCGGCCGAGGTCGCGTCGTACCACATGGCGGCGTTGCCCTGGATGACGTTGTTCAGGCACTCGGTGAAGCCGGCTTGCGGCGCACCGATCTCGCCGTGCGCCCGGACCAGGTCGACGTAGAACTGCACGGCCTCCTGGAACCCGTCACTGTCGACCTGGGGCTGCCAGTCCTTGGTGAACCAGGTGCCCCCGAAGGTGTTCACCACGGTGGTGAGTGGGGCGAAGATCTGCCCCCATCCCGGCTGCCCCCGCAGGCAGATCCCGGCCATCCCGGGTTGGGCACCGTCGACCTTGGCCGCGATGTCCGCGACTTGCTGCCATGTCGGTTTCGCCGGCATCTCGATGCCCTCGGCCGCCAGGACGTCCTGCCGGTACATCAGGAACGAGGACTCGCCGTAGAACGGTTCGCCGAAGAGCTTGCCGCCCGAGGACAGAGATTCCGTCATCGGCGGCAGGATGTCGCTCTGATCGAAGGTCGGATCGGCCGCCACGTAGTCGTCCAGCGGCGCTATCCACTTGCTCTTGGCGTAGATCGGGATCTCGAAGTTGCTGACGGTGGCGATGTCGTACTGGCCCGCCTGGCTGGAGAACTCCTGGCTGATCTTGTCCCGGACGTCGTTCTCCGGCAGCACGGTGAAGTTCACGGTGATGCCGGTGTCCTTGGTGAAGTGTTCGGCGGTGAGCTGCTCGAGGTCGACCATCTGCGGGTTGTTGACCATCAGCACGTTGATGCTGTTCGGCCCACCGCCGCCGGGACCTCCACCCCACCCGGCGCAACCGGTCAACACGAGCGTCAGGACGATCATCGGCGCGAGGCCGGCACCGCGTCGTATGTGCTCAGGCACAGGTGGGTCCTTTCATCGCTGCGCCGACCGCTCTCGAAGCGTCAGCCGGAGCCCCGGCTGACGCTTCGAGAGCGGCGCGAGATGGGCACCACAGGGCGCTGTGCGAGCGAGGGTCCCCATCGCGTCGCCGAGTTCTGCGGGTGTGGCTGTCATCGTCGAGCCCCCCACCGCGCGCTGGCCGCTCATATGAGCAGGTCCAATCCCAGGTGTGATGTGAGTCATAGTCTTGACTTGGATGCGCGTCAAGGGGATGTTTCCCGGCTGTAATCAGACGCTCAGATGAGCAGGAGGCTTGATGAAAGACGGGCTCGTCGGGCCCGCTCATGTCGTGCTCATGGCATCCCTCGCCCGCGGCCATTTCATCCGGGGGAGGTCGAAGATCGAGCTTGCCGAAGAGTTCGGCCTGAGCCGCTTCAAGGTGGCTCGGCTCATCGACGAGGCGCGGGACAGCGGGCTCGTCCGCATCGAGATCCGTTACCACGGCGAGATCGACGTCGACCTGTCGGCACGGCTCCGAGAGCGGTTCGAGTTGACGCACTCGATCGTCGTGGACACCCCCGAGGACGACGCGGCGTCGCTGCGCGAGCATCTCGGGCGAGCAGCAGCCGAGCTGCTCAGCGAGGTCATCACATCCGAGGACGTGCTCGGTCTCGCGTGGGCGCGCGCAGTGAGCGCGATGGTTCGGTCGCTCCGCCCGTTGCCCGGCACGGCAGTCGTCCAGCTCACGGGCGCGCTCGCGCTCCCGGACGGGCGCGACACCTCTGTCGACGTCGTTCGGGACGTGGCCACATCCTCGGGCGGGAGGGCCCACCTCTTCTACGCGCCGTTCACCGTTCCCGACGCCGCAACGGCCGCCGTGCTCCGCCAGCAGCCGGAGGTGGCGCGGGCCTTCGACCAGCTGCCATCAGTCACCAAAGCGGTAGCCGGTATCGGTCTGTGGGAGCCCGGCCAGTCAACCCTGTACGACGCGTCATCGGAGCTCGACCGCGAGGAGCTGCGCCGGCTCGGGGTGTGTGCCGACATCTCCGGCGTCTTCTTGGACGCCGCCGGAGAACCGGTCAGAACCGAGCTGGCCGAGCGCATGATCGGAATCAACCATGAGCAGATGCGGGCGATCCCCGAGCTCATCGCCATTCCCTACGGCGTGGCGAAGGCCCCGGCCGTCCGTGCCGCCCTCCGCAGCGGCCTCATCGGCGGCATCGTCACCCACACGGCGCTCGCGCAGCTAGTGCTGGACGACACATGATGGCTCGCCGCGGGACACCCGTGGAGGCGCCGGAGGAAACCGTTGCGTGACGAGGAAGCCGAGATCCTCCTGGTCGGAGGCACTGCCAATCGCGGCCAGGTTGTCCGGGTCGGGGACACGGTACGGCGGCCGCAGCGCCCGACCAGCCCGGCGACGCATGCCTTGCTGCGCCATCTGGCGGACGTCGGGTTCACGGGTGCCCCGCGCTTCCTCGGCATCGACAAGCTGGACCGCGAGGTGCTCTCGTACATGCCCGGGACCGCCGTCACACCGCCGTTCCCGGAATGGGCGCTCACGGACGAGGCACTGGCCAGCGTTGCCGCCCTCCTCCGTGCGTACCACCGCGCTGTCGAGACATTCGACTCGAGTCCGTACGTGTGGCCGCCGTCCCCGCCTGATGCGTTCAGCGGTGAGCTGATCAGTCACAACGACGTCAATCTGGACAACGTCGTCTTCCGCGGAGATCACGCCGTCGCGCTCATCGACTTCGACCTGGCCAGTCCAGGGAGCAGGATCTGGGATGTCGCCGGCGCCGCACGCCTGTGGGCGCCACTGCGACCGGAGCACTACATCGACGACGTCCGGCGCGCCCGAGTCCTCGCCCGCTTCCGGTTGTTCGTGGACGGCTACGGGCTGGCTCGCGAGGATCGCCAACGGCTCGTTGAGGTGATCCGGCAGAACCACAACTGGAGCTACGACCTGATGGGCTCCGCCGCCGCCAACGGGCACGCCGGCTTCTCGGACTACTACGCCTCCGGGGCGCTGGACCGGGCAGCACAGACCCATCAGTGGTATCTCGACAACGGCCACGTCCTACGGAGCGCGTTGGTCTGACGGTGGGACTGCGCGCCCGGGTCGGTCAGGTCCGAACCGATCCCGGTAGTGAGCGGCGCGCTTGGTGCCGGGGCGGCCCGCGCGAGCTCACTCTTCCGCTGCTCCCGCAGCCGGGCGGCACGTTCCCGGTGCGCGGTGGCGGTACGCCGTGGGGTAGCCGGCCTTCCCGCCCCGGTTCTCGGCCGTCTCGGGCACCGGAACCGTCACAGGTTGATCATGTGGCCCTTCAGGCCGTGGATCGCCTCCTGCAGGGCTTCGCTCAGCGTGGGGTGGGCGTGCACGTTCCGCGCCAGCTCCGAGGCGGTGAGGTCCCATCTCTGCGCCAGCGTCAGCTCGGGCAGCAACTCGGTCACCTCCGGACCGATCAGATGCCCGCCCAGCAGCTCGCCGTAGGTCTCGTCGGCGATCAGCTTGACGAATCCGACCGGGTCGCCCAGTCCCTGTGCCTTGCCGTTCGCGGTGAAGGGGAACTTGGCGACCGTGACCTTCCAGCCGTTCTGGTCGGCCAGTTCTCGGGCCTGGGCCTCGGTGTAGCCGAAGCTGGCCACCTGCGGCTGGCAGAACGTCGCCCGCGGCATCATCGGGTAGGAGAGTTCCTGGGTCTCCGCACCGGCGATGGTCTCGGCAGCGACGACCCCCTGGGCTTCGGCCACGTGCGCCAGCATCAGCTTCGCGGTGACGTCACCGATCGCATAGACGTGCGGGACGTTGGTCCGCATGTAGTCGTCGACCGCGATGGCGCCGCGCTCGGTCAGTTCGACGCCCAGCTTCTCGAGACCAAAGCCCTCGACCCGCGGCTGGAACCCGATCGCCTGCAGGACTTTGTCCGTCTGCAGGTCTCGGCGGCCCTGTGCGTCCGAGACCGTGACGGTGACGGTCTCCCCCGAGTCGTCGATCCGCTCGACCTTCGTGGAGGTCAGCACGTCGACGCCGAGCTTCCGATACCGCTTGGCGAGTTCCTTGGAGACCTCCTCGTCCTCCAGGGGGAGCATCCGCTCGAGGAACTCGACGATCGTGACCTTCACCCCGTAGTTGCTGAGGACGTAGGCGAACTCGACGCCGATCGCCCC